>CANLED010000105.1 GCA_947489175.1 Chitinophagaceae bacterium
TTTCAGTTGGCAATAGCACAATAATCATTTAAAAAAGACGAACATGAAACATTTAGTTTTGGTATACGCAGCCTCATTATTTTTCTTATCATCTTACGCTCAGCAAGATACAACTGGGGTAAGAAAGCCAATACCCATCATCAAAATTGGGGGGATGACAATCCAAACTTCAGGTAGTGACAAGAAAGATACCATTCCGGCTCCGGCTGATAAAATTGACACGATTAAAGTTGCTGGTTTAACTGTAATTGGTAAAGGAATTTCAAATGGGATAAACGAAATTGGTAAAGCGCTAAATGGCTTGAATTTACCTGATTTAAAAAAGAAAAGACCCAAAAAAGTAAGTACGAATTGGTTTGTATGGGATCTGGGTTTTGCAGGGTATAACGACAAAACAAATTATGCCTCAGCTGAAGCGCAAGCATTTGTAAGGCCAACGGGAATTGTTCCTGCTTCAAAAGGTGATTTTGCATTAAAAGGATCTCGCGTTTCTAATTTCAACCTTTGGTTTTTCATGCAGCGCGTAAGCATTATTGAAAGTGTGTTGAATTTGAAATATGGGTTGGGTATTGAAAGCAACAATTATTTCTTTAAGTCAGACATCACTTATGTAGATGGAATTTCTCCCTATACTGTTAGAGGAGCTGCCAATGCTTTTACAAAGAATAAATTGGTAGCCAATTATTTGACTGTTCCATTGATGTTGAATATCAACACGAATCCAATTAAAGGAAGGCATGGCTTTCAGGTCTCAGCTGGTGTGAGTGGTGGATATTTACACAGCAGCAGACAAAAACAAAAAGGAAGTGCCGGCATGGTGAAGAACAAAACAGACTTCAACCTAGAAAAATTTAAATTGTCTTATATAGGCGAACTCGGACTCGGTCCAGTGAAATTATATGGTTCACTTGCTGCCAAAGGAATGCATCAGTTTGGACTTGATCAGCATCCTTATACCATTGGATTGAGATTCGCTAATTTATCTTTTTAGTTTAAGGTTTATTGTTTTTGGTTGAAAGCAAACAACAAACCATTGGTTGAGATTCTCCAACTAGTTGAATAGTTGAATAGTTTAAAGTTTTTAGTTTAAAGTTGTAGGAACGATGTTGAATGCCTAAAACTTTAAACTAAAAACCTTAAACAATAAAAACTACTTCTTCTTGAGGATCAAACTATCCGCAGGATACTTTGCCTTGAGTGTATCCATAATGCCTTGGGCCCAGTTTTGAAGTGTTTTTTTATCTTCTTCGCTAAGTTTTGCGTCTGTGTGAATTAACGTATAAGATTCAAGCGGCATTTCACCCTCCTTCACTTCTTCAATTAATTCTTCAAGTTTGTGGTTTTGAATGGCAAGGCGCATGTTTCCAAAGTTATTCAAGTTGAAATGTTTTTTGCCATCGGTTACATGATCATTTAAAAACCAAGCCGCAGGTTGTATTTCTGCATACCAAGGGTAGTTGGTTTTGTTGGTATGACAATCAGCACATGACCTGTCTAATATCGCCTGCACGTTTTCAGGAACTGGATACAATGTGCTGATGTCTTTTGATTTGTCGCCAGACAGATTTTTCTCTGGTCTAAATGCTTGCATGATCACAAAGATCACGAGAAGGCCAATTAAAATTTTCTTTATCATGTTTACTGTTTATTTGGTTGTTAAATTCTTCCTTTTTTTATTTCTTCAACTACAAGCGGATCAAGCAAGGTAGAGGTATCACCAAGGTTTTCAATTTCACCTTCAGCTATTTTTCTGAGAATTCTTCTCATGATTTTTCCGCTCCTAGTTTTTGGCAATCCCGGTACCAATTGAATTTTGTCAGGTTTTGCAATCGGTCCAATTATTCTGCTTACAGTTGCTGTTATGTCTTTTCTAACCATGGCTTCGTCACCATGCGTGCCATTGTAAATAACATAAGCATAAATGCCTTGTCCTTTTACATCATGCGGGTATCCAACCACTGCACTTTCAACCACACCAGCATGCATGTTTATCGCATTTTCAACTTCAGCTGTACCAATTCTATGGCCACTTACATTTAGCACATCATCTACCCTACCCGTAATTCTGTAATATCCATTTTCATCACGAAATGCACCATCTCCCGTGAAGTACAAATTTTCATAAGTTGCGAAATAGTTTGTTCTGCATCTTTCATGATCACCATAGGTTGTTCTGATGGTGGCCGGCCAAGGTGTTTTGATGCATAGATTCCCGGTTACATTGTTTTCCAGAATTTCATCGCCTTTTTCATCCACCAAAATTGGCTGAACTCCCGGCATTGGCAATGTTGCATAGCTAGGTTTTGAAGGGGTGATGCCGGCCATGTTGCTGATAAGAACGCCTCCTGTTTCAGTTTGCCACCAGGTATCAACAATAGGACATCTCTTTTTACCGATGTGTTCATCGTACCAATGCCATGCTTCTTCGTTGATGGGTTCACCAACAGTGCCCAATACCCGTAAAGAGCTTAGGTCTTTATTTTGAAGATGTCCCAATCCAAACGCCATCAAACTCCTGATTGCGGTAGGAGCAGTGTATAAAATATTGACTTTGAATTTGTCTACAATGTCCCAAAACCTGCCTGCATCGGGGTAAGTAGGGATTCCTTCAAAAATCAATGTTGTTGCACCTGCGCTTAATGGACCGTACAAGATATAAGAGTGACCGGTTATCCATCCAATATCAGCCGTACAGAAATGAACTTCTTGGGATTTATATTGAAATACATTGATAAAAGTATAGTTGGTATAAACCATGTATCCGCCGCAGGAATGAACAACGCCTTTGGGTTTGCCGGTAGATCCTGAAGTGTACAAAATGAAGAGCGGGTCTTCCGCTTCCATTACTTCAGCGGGGAAGTCAGGATTTCCTGCTGTTTCAACCTTTCTCACTTCATCTTCCCACCATACGTCACGTCCTTTTATCATGCTCACAGCAGAGCGGGTATGGGTATAAACAATGACTCTTTTAACAAAAGGGCAGCTGATCAATGCGTCGTCAATGACATTTTTTAGGGGGATGTCTTTTGCACCTCTGAAAGCGCCATCGCAAGTAATGACAAATTCAGCCTGTGCATCTTGGAGCCTGTCTGCAATGCTTTGGGCGCTGAATCCTCCAAAAACAACAGAATGCACTGCTCCAGCCCTGGCACAACCAAGAACAGCGATTGCAAGTTCAGGAATCATCCCCATGTAAATACAAACCCTGTCGCCTTTCTTCACGCCATTGTTTTTCAGCACATGCGCAAACTGGTTTACTTTAAGGTGCAGTTGAGCATAAGTAAGCATTCTGTGGTGTTCCTTTGGGTCGTTAGGCTCCCAAATAATAGCAGGCTGATTGGCTTTGTCAGCAAGATGCCTGTCTATGCAATTTTCTGTGATGTTGAGTTGTGCTCCACTGAACCATTTGATGCTCGGATCTTTAAAATTCCACTCTAATACAGTTTCCCATGGTTTTTTCCATTGGAAATGTTGAGCAATATCACCCCAAAATCCAGCTGGGTCCTCAACACTTTTTTTCCATGCCGATTGGTATTCATCGAAAGAATTAATCTGATAAGGGTAACTCATGTGTATGATTTTTAAGCAATTCCAATCGGGAAGTTAAAAAAAATCAGATTCTTGCAGATATATTTTTATCTTGAAACCCAATTTAACTGTTTTTTAAACCAACGACCTAGCATGCAATCTCCATCAGAAAAAAAGGTAATCCGTAAAGTGATCTTTGCCTCATCGGTAGGTACCCTCATAGAATGGTACGATTTTTATATTTTCGGAAGCTTGGCTCCTATCATTGCAACACAGTTTTTCCCGAAGACAAACCCAACAGCAGCACTGCTTTCAACGCTGGCAACCTTTGCTGCCGGCTTTATTGTAAGGCCTTTTGGGGCCTTGGTTTTCGGAAGATTGGGTGATAAGGTAGGTAGAAAATATACATTTTTGCTCACCTTAGTTTTGATGGGGGGCTCAACATTCGCAATTGGACTCATCCCTGGGTATGATACAATTGGATTTTTGGCGCCCATATTGGTTTTATTGCTTCGCTTGATACAGGGACTTGCATTGGGTGGAGAATATGGAGGTGCGGCTACCTACGTTGCGGAACATTCTCCTGAAAACCGGAGAGGGTATTTTACGAGTTGGATTCAAACCACAGCAACATTGGGACTACTTTTGTCGCTGGGAATTATTTTGATCACCAGAAAAAGCATGTCATCAGATCCTGCAGATTCTATCAGGGCATTTGAAGACTGGGGATGGAGAATTCCATTTTGGTTCTCTGTGATTTTGGTAGGGATGAGTATTTATATCCGACTGAAAATGCATGAATCACCCATGTTCAGCAAACTCAAAGCAGATGGAAAGTTATCAATAAACCCCATCAAGGAAAGTTTGACCAAGAAGGCCAACCTAAAAATGGTATTGCTGGCTTTGTTTGGCGCAACCATGGGTCAGGGTGTAGTGTGGTATACGGGACAATTTTACGCACAAACATTCATGGAGAATACCATCAAAATTGATTTTGAACAAACCAGAACGATCTTGATTTGTGCGATTGTTGTAGCAACTCCGCTCTTTATTTTCTTTGGAAATTTGAGCGATAAAATTGGAAGAAAGTGGATCATCATGGTAGGATTGTTTTCTGCAGTACTGCTTTACAGACCAATATATCAAAAGATGATCGATATTTCATCAGTCGCAGAAAGCAGGGTAGATAATTCAAAAACACATATTGATCGTGTGCTGAAACCCAATGCAGGAAAGGGTTATGGCTTGCAGAATACAACAGCATTTACTGTTTACGAAAATGGAATTACAGAAAAAAAAGTGCATGTAGATACAGTATATTCAAGTGGAGTTGAAAAACCACAGTTGATAGACAAGACATCAAAAGAATTGCCAAGCGACAGATATTGGATGATGGTTGGATTGATTTTTTTACAGATATTATTTGTGACCATGTCTTATGGACCAATCGCAGCCTTTTTGGTGGAAATGTTCCCAACAAAAATCAGGTACACCTCCATGAGTTTGCCGTATCACTTGGGTAATGGGGTGTTCGGTGGACTCACGCCGTTTATTGCGGTTTTGTTGGGAACCATGTATACTGGAGATCTCTTGGTGGGACTTTGGTATCCAATCATTGTAGCTGGATTTTGTCTGTTGATAGGCACTATTTATTTATCGAACAAAATTGACAATAACGTAAAAGATTAAAATTGATATTATGAATGCGATAAAAAAATTCTTTGGAGTTGTGTGGATGATTTTGGGAGTGGTAACATACGGCATTTTGTTAAAAACTGCTTTGGAGCAAATTTCGGCAAAGCCAACAACCGACACCATTGTTCAATGGAGTATCTTTGTCATCATTTTTTTTCCAATCACCATTGGGTTCTTGATTTTTGGTTGGTTGGCATTTAAGGGGGCATACGATGAGCTACCCACATCGAGTGATGAAATAGAGGGATGATTTGATGACAAATACGTAGAAAAATTATGTCAATTAAAGTTGAAAATATTGTCAAAAAGTACGGTGAGCAGATTGCTGTAAATCAGGTTAGTTTTGAGGTAGGTGATGCTGAAATCATTGGATTTCTTGGTCCGAATGGAGCAGGAAAATCCACCACCATGAAAATGATCACTGGTTATCTTCAGCCCGATGCAGGTAAAATTTATGTATGTGGAATTTTGGTTGAAGGAGAAGCCATAGCTACGAAACAAAAAATCGGTTATTTGCCTGAATCGAACCCATTGTACTATGAAATGTATGTGAGGGAGTATTTGGGGATGATGGCCGAATTGCAAGAAGTTGCTCATCCGAAAGACCGCATTGAAGAGGTAATTAAATTAACGGGACTAGGATCTGAGGCGCACAAAGAAATAGGACAGTTGTCCAAGGGTTATAAGCAACGCGTTGGTTTGGCAGCGGCGTTAATTCACGACCCCGAAGTATTGATATTGGATGAGCCAACAACAGGGTTGGATCCAAATCAAATTATAGAGATTAGGGAGGTAATTAGGTCGTTGGGTAAAAATAAAACGATATTATTTTCTACCCATATTTTGCAGGAAGTGGAGGCATTGTGCAACAGGGTTATTGTTATCAGCAAAGGTAAAATTGTTGCGGACAATAGAATTGAAGAGCTAAGGGATGCCAAAACTGTGTCTATCATCAATGTTCAATTCAAAGAAAAAACGGCGAAAGATCTGCTTACACAGATCCCAGGGGTTTTGGGAGTAGAGAGCATAGATGACTATAATTGGTCGCTAGAATCAGCCGATTCAGAGAAGCTTAACAAAGAACTAATTGGATTCACTTTGCAACATAGCTTGAATATCGTTTCTTTGCAAACGCAAACACGACGTTTAGAGGACATATTCCGTGAGTTGACAGGAGATGTCATTTAATTGCGTGCAGCAACCTCTTAAACAACAACCTTTAAAAATTCTATTTTATGAGTTTTATCGCTAACATTCATGCCAGACAGATCCTCGACAGCAGGGGAAATCCAACAGTAGAAGTAGATGTATTAACAGAAAACGGTTTCTTGGGCCGTGCAGCGGTTCCATCTGGAGCATCAACAGGAAAGCACGAAGCGGTAGAGTTGCGTGATGGAGATAAATCAGTTTATGTAGGAAGAGGCGTTTTGAAAGCGATAGACAATGTGAATAATATCATTGCAGGAAAATTGAGGGGAATACCAGCAACCGAGCAGGCTATGATCGACAGGATGTTGATTGAGTTGGATGGTACTGCAAACAAGGCGAACCTTGGTGCAAATGCAACATTGGCAGTATCTATGGCAGTTGCAAAAGCAGCAGCTCAAGAATGTAACCTTAATCTTTACAGGTACTTAGGTGGTGTAAATGCAGTAACCTTGCCGATGCCGTTGATGAACATTTTGAATGGCGGAGCACATGCCGACAA
>CANLED010000106.1 GCA_947489175.1 Chitinophagaceae bacterium
ATTCGGAATGTGTTATATGGCGACCCTAAAAAAGGTTATGACGATTTGGGATTTGTTTACAATATTCATGGTCAATAGCCTGGGGTTTAAACCCCAGGCTATTGAAATATACATTATATATTGATTTTCAATGAATTACAAAGACGTCATTATAAGCGAAGCGAGGGAACTGCATCCGCGTCCCCTCGGGAGACGCGGAGGGGAAACAAGTTAAACAATTTTTCCCCTCACCTTCTCTCGAAGAGGAAGTTGAGGATTCTATCTTTTAATTCTGCATCCCCGTCCACTTCGTGAGACGGGGATGGCAAGAGAAAAAAACCTCACTTTTTCATAGCCCGTTTCATTTGGCTAAAAAGTTGATCTGAATCAAAAGGTTTGGTTACATAATCTTGCATACCGGCAGCAAAAATTTTTTCTCGGATATCAGAAGTAGCAGATGCCGTAAGTGCCATGATTGGCGTTTCTTGATTGAATTCACGTATCTTTTTGGTGGATGTATACCCGTCCATTACCGGCATGTGGAGGTCCATTATTACAATGTCGTACCGACTTTTCTTCATCTTATCTACAGCAATGGCGCCATTTTCAGCCACATCTACAACAGTGTTCCATCCTTCTAAAAGTTGGGTAGTGAATAAAATGTTGAATGGTGTGTCTTCTACCAATAATATTTTTGCTTTGTTGAGGTCTTGCTCTTGAGGCGCTGTATTTATAGGAATTTTTTCTATAGCTGAAATATATACTAAATCAAGGCTAAAGTAAAAAATAGAGCCTCTACCAATTTCTGTTTCAAGTTTTATTTGACTATCCATGAGTTGAAGCAGCTCTGATGTGATGGCTAACCCTAGTCCAGTACCTCCGAACTCACGTGTGATTGAGCTAGATGACTGTGAAAAAGGGGTAAAAATATATTGAATTTTGTCTTTCTCAATGCCAATTCCTGTGTCACTGACTGAAAACAATATTGTGCAGCGGCTATCAGAAATATTTTCAAGTTGAAGCGATAACCTAACCTTTCCTTTTTGGGTGAATTTAACAGCGTTAGACAGCAAGTTATTCAGCACTTGTGTGATGCGGTGAGAATCGCCATAGACCCATGTTGGAATCTTAGTATCTATATAAATAGACATCAAATTGTCTTTTTCTTGGGCTTTAATAGAAATTGCTTGATAAATTTCATCGACTGTTTTGTGTATATCAAAAACAGCATGTTCAAGTTCAAGCTTGCTAGCATCAATTTTGCTGAAGTCCAGAATATCGTTTATAAGTGCCAGTAGATTATCTGCCGAAGTACGCAATACTTGTAAATTATTTACCTGATCAGGACGTGGATTTTGCCTGAATAAGATATTTCCCAAGCCGATTACCACACTCAAAGGCGTGCGTATTTCGTGACTCATGATAGAGAGGAATTCAGATTTTGCTTGGGTTGCTTTTTCAGCTTCTTCTTTGGCGATTTTCAAAGAAGCTTCAGCAGCCTTTCTCTTTTTTATTTGAGCGTCTAAGTAGTTTACAACATCAAGCAGGTTGTCAACACCAGGCAAAATTGACATATCAGAATCAGGCTCCATGTTGCGAATGGCTTCCATCAATTTCAGGATAGATTGATTTCTAATATTGATTTCAGATTTAAGGCGATCGTAAATATCTAAATAGTCTTTCTCACTTACTTGAAATGCGTGTTCAGAAAGACGTTTATCACGTTCAAATGCGTTGTATGAGTCGTCGATAGATTGAATGAAAGACATTAAGTTTTCGTCTAAGACGCCACTTGTAGTTAAGTGCTTTTTTATTTGCCTTTCTAGCAGTTTGTTATACCCCATGATTGCATGCATTACGATTCATTCAACGTTGTTATGGTCATGGTTTGATTATACATTTCACAGGTATTGTTGATGATGTTAGGCGAAATTTCCCCGTAAGAATAAAAACCTAAAAGAGCAGTATCAACCCCAAAAACTTCAGAAACAGCATCCACTTCATCCTCGATTTGTTTTTCAAGCACCACTTTACGTCCAACGCAACTGATTAAAATTGCTAGTTTTGGAGGCATACCAGAAGAATTGTCTAGTATTTGTTGGGCGGCATTAGCAGCTGCATCAATCAGTTTATCGAAACTCGCTTTCATAAAACGCACGGTAGAGCCTACTGGCACATCTCCGGTAAAAACCATGCAATCATCTTTGTAATTAATTTCCAAGATAGACCGGGCCATCGGGGTAGGACTTCCAGGAAGTTTGACTGAAAAAGGAAAAAGAAGGGTCGAATTTGTGCGGTCGTCGATATATGGACCGAGATATATTTTGTAAAGATCTATTGCGCTGCGGTTATCAATTTCAAACACTTTGGTACCACTGGATTTTGTAACAGTACGTTCTGGACCAAAAACATCCCAACCACCATTTGAAGAGTGATTTACCTGCAAATCTTGCCCATAAAAACCAATGGCAACCACTTTTCCTATTTCAGGATGGCCATTCAAGCCTACGAGGGTAAAATTAAATGAGGTACCATCGCCTGCTAATCCGCCAGTAATGGGTACATTTCCTGTATTACCAGCTTCCATGCCTTTAACTAATTGACTTCCATTTACCATTAGTCCGTCAGAAAGCACAAGGAGATAAGCTAAATTTTCTGGATTGAATTGTTCAATGAGTGCCCTTCCTGCATCAAAGCTATTTTCAAAGCTCTTTAGGCTGACTGAAGTTGATTTTATTTTTGTCTTTTCGAACTGTATAACTGTGATGGAAACGGTATTTTCAGAAACACTTTTTCCAAAAATTTCACCAGCTGTAGAACAGAGGACTATTTCTGAAACAGGAAATTTGGCAGCCAAAGTCTTGTATAATTTTTCATCTGCAATCAGGTTTTTTGAACCGAAACCTAAAATCAAGTTAGCATCAGTAACATTAACTATTTCATCAATACCGCTAGGTATTAATTCATCATTTTTAAAATTCATTTGAGTAAGCTTCATTGAAATTCAATTAATTTTTCTGCGTACTCAAAATTCAAAATCTGCTTTAAGTTCTTGAATCACCAATTCAGAGGTTTGCTTTATTAATTCAATTTGAGAGGGTAAAGAATCGTCAAATTCATTCTTCTTCCCAGCGTTAACCAAGAACATTACAGGTTTTTTAAGGTTGTAAATGCGCATGGCATAGACACTTTGTTTCAATTGATGTGCTACTTCTCCCATGCCTTTATAATCCCCCCCATCAAACTTCTTTACAATGTTGTCGATATGGAGAGGTGCTTGAACAATAAACATTTTGACAATTGATTTTACAAAACCATCATCACCCCTGCTCATCAAAAGAATTTGAGATATATCGTAACTTCTTTCTCTTTTAAAGTTATTTCGAGTTCCATCATTAATTTTTTCTGAATTATTTGAATTATCCATAAAATCCACCATATCTCAAATGTTTAACAAAAAGTAATTATGCAATTTATATACTAGGATTCAGAAAAAGTTGTGATGGTCATGGTTTGGTTATGCAGTTCACAAGGAGTTCCTACACCGAAAGGAGAAAGACCACCATAGGTATAGAAACCAGCTATTGTGCAATCTTTACCCAATACTTCTTCAGCGGCCAATACTTCCTCTACAACCTTAGAATCCATCATTATTTTTCTACCAACACAGCTTAGAAGCAAGGTAAGTTGAGGTTTGTGGTTTTGAAGGCTATCAATTGAATCCTTAGCGGCAATGGCGGAAGCTCCAATTAGTTTTTGAATATCCCCCCTCATCAATCTTACTGTACTTCCTTCAGGCATGTTGCCAGCAAAAACCAATGACTTTTCTGATTCATCAACAGCAAGAATGGTTCTAACCAGGTATTGATCGGCGCCGGGAACTCTCATTGACATAGGAAACATCAGGGCTGAGCCAGGAAGTTCTTCTGCAAAGTCACCAAGATATCTTTTGTATAAATCCAACGCCTTTTCTGAGTCTACGTCAAAAAGTACATTTTTATTTGATTTGGTGATTTGGCGTTCATAACCAAATTCGTCCCAACCACCAAGGGAGCCATGACCAATGTGGATATTTTCGCCATAAAAACCAACAGCGATGATGTTTCCTTGTCCGGGCAGTTCATTCAATCCCGTATAGGTTTTTTGAAACCGAGCAGCGTCTCCAGCGAGGCCTCCAGTAATTGGAATTTTCTTTGTGTTGTTGTAACTAAAACCACGAACCAACTCGCTACCTTCTACCATAAGTCCGTCGGAAATAATGAAGATGCCGCTTAAATTATCAGCGTCTAAACTATCCTTCATGAAAACACCTGCAGCATAGCTGTTTTCGTGTTGACTGATATTTGTTTTGATAGATTTTAGGGAAGAATTTTCAAGTTCGATTGCTGTAGCAACGATGGTGTTGTCGAAAACGCCATCATGAATAATTTCACCGGCGGTGGAAGATGTTACGATATCTGCATTAGGATATAATTTACGCAAATAATCAAAGATCTTTGGATCTGTAAGTAAATCAGAAGATCCGAAAGCTAATACAAGTTGGCAGTTATTTTGATTAATAACATTACCAAAATTTTTCCATTGATTATCAAAAAAATGGTGTTGAGAAGTTCTCATAAAGTCAATAGTTAAAAGGATTAGATGTCTGCATTTGGGTATAACTTGCGCAAGTGATTAAAGTTTTTTGGATCTATAAGCAATTATGAAGATCCGAAAGTTGATACATATTGGAAGTCATTTTGGTTAAAAGTGAAACCAAAATCTTTCCATTTTTTGTCAAATAAATGATGCTGAGAAGATCTCATATAGGGATAAGTTAAACGGATTAAAGGTCAAAAACGATACGAATAAAAAGGGAAGTATTGGATATTAAGACGGGACTACGATGTAAAAGTAAGAATTGACAAAAACATAAATGAAATAAAGCCAGTCGTAAAAATTTATTTCAGTATTTATACGTAATGCAGGTAGTAAATACTACGTTAGTTGAGTGTACAATTACTTATATTTTTTACGATTCAACTTAGTATGAATGTTTTTGCGAAAAAAATGATTTGTTAAACAATCATTTGATATATAAATTGTTTTACATAAAGTTAGATTTGATACCTTTGAAGCATCAAATACTGAACAATTTATTTTATATGAAAAAAAGCATTGTAAGCCTTTCTATTGCCTTCATTTTTTTTACAATGGCAACAACAGGCCTTTTGTTGTATATCAAAAAGAAAGCCCATTTTATTGAGATGAGTCACACAATATTTGGATTACTATTTGTTTTGATGGCATCGTTTCATATTTACAACAATTGGAAGTCTATCAAAGCTTATGGCGTAGAGAAGCAAAAAAGAAGTTTAAGCAAAGAGGTTATTTATATATTTCTCACCTTTGCGGTTGTTATAACCCTTTCATTGAGTGGTGTTCTGGAGCCCATAGCTGAGTTTGGGAGGATATTTGTAAAGCCCAAAAAGCCATCAGATCCAAGCATAAATTTTGTAGAGAAAAGTACGCAGCAAGACGTTGACGGAACGATTGTTATGATGTTGATTCAAAAAGATGAAAAATCTAAGGATGCAACACTTGGTGTAGCGGTAATAGATTCAATGGGAATGGTTGTAGAGAATTTGTTTATGGCTGATTCTATTCAAGAAGGATCTCCACCCAATCTTATGTTGACAACCAAAGTAGCCACAGCAGCACCATTTACGTTGAGGTTTATTGCAACAGGAAAGGAAAAATCAGATACATTGACAGAAAGTATTAATTCATTAGCTCCGGGATTTTTTCAATCTATTGATACGAAGAGCAATGGGTTTAAGAGGGTGTATTTGGAGGTGGGGAAATAGGTATTAGTTAAAATTATTTTTGGAAGAATGTATTTTTCACTAGCCTGGGGTTTAAACCCCAGGCTAGTGAATTTTAGCTTAAAGCTGTTTCAACTTTATTTCCACCTAATCTAATTGGGGAGGGCAAAAGCAACGTATTTATCGGAGGATTTACCGCCCCATTTTGAGCCACCACAAGCAATAACAACATATTGTTTGCCATTAACTTCATATACAGCAGGTGTTGCAACGCCTGGAGCAGGAAGATCTGTTTCCCATATAATATTTCCTGTATTCTTGTTAATAGCCCTGAATTTACCATCAGCTGAGGCTCCTATAAAGAGCACACCACCTGCAATTACCAATGGGCCACCATAATTTTCTCTTCCTGTTGCTGGGATGCCTTTTGCTTTTAGTTCTGAGAATTCTCCCAACGGAATTTTCCAAACTAGCTCACCGGTATTTAAGTTGATGGCATTTAATGTCCCCCAAGGTGGATTGATTGCTGGATATCCTTCTTTGGTCAGAAATTTATTATACCCTGTAAAATTGTAACCAGTATTTTCACTTTCAGGTTTGATCTTGAAGTTTCCTACATACTTTTTCTCTTGTTCTTTTTTATCATTCAAAATATAAGAAGCAACTGCATTTTTATCTACACTTGTAAGGTTGTTAAAACCCGGCATCATCCTTCTACCAGTCTTTAAAAGCTCAATAAGGGTTGATGTTAAATATTTCTTTTCAGTGGAAAGAATGGAGGGATAATCGCCAGATCTCTTAAGGTCTGGGCCATGGCACCCCATACAATATTGTGTATACAGGCTTTTTCCAGCCTCTAAGTTTGTGCGAGGGGCATTGGACTGAGGCTTTTTTTTGACCATATTGAGAACCCAAGCCATTTCATTTGCATTCACATAAAGTATGTTAGATTTAGGATCAACTGCAGGACCTCCCCACTCACCTCCCCCATCGTAACCTGGTAAAATAACCGTGCCTTCAACCGAGGGAGGGGTAAACATTTTTCCAGCATGATACATTTTA
>CANLED010000107.1 GCA_947489175.1 Chitinophagaceae bacterium
CAATAGAAATTGATTACCTAGGTTTTGTGATACCTGACTTGTTTGTTGTAGGTTATGGATTAGACTACAACGGATATGGCAGAAATCTAAAAGAGATCTATCAGTTATCAGAGTAAGGAGAAACATTAACTAGCCAAACATTTCTTTGATTTTAGCAAAAAAACTCTTTTCTGACCTATCTGGTTTTGGTTGAAAACTTGGAGAATCCTTAAATTTTTCAATAACTTCTCTTTCCTCTTTTGTTACTTCTTGAGGTGTCCATACGTTGATGTGAATCAATTGATCTCCTTTTTCGTATGAATTTATTGCAGGGAACCCTTTTCCTTTCAGCCTGAAAATTTTTCCACCTTGGGTGCCAGCAGGAATCTTGATTTTCGCCCTGCCGTCAATTGTGGGTACTTCTAGATGAGCGCCAAAAACCGCATCTGGGAAGGTGATAAACATATCGTAGATAACATTTAAGTTATCACGCTGCAATTCTGCATGTTGCTCTTCTTCAACAAGTACAATTAGGTCGCCCGGCCCCCCGCCTCTTTCACCTGCATTTCCTTTACCACTTAAGCTCAGCTGCATGCCTTCTTGAACACCTGCAGGTATATCAATCGACATGGTTTCCTCGGTATATACCCTTCCTTCACCCTTGCATGCGGTGCATTTGCTGGTAATTGTAGAACCTTCACCATTACAAGTAGGGCAAGTACCTACTGTTTGCATTTGGCCTAGAAATGTATTGGTTACTTTTCTAACCTGACCACTTCCGCCGCAAGTACCACAAGACTGAACAGAACTTTTGTCTTTAGCACCTGAGCCACTGCAAGTGGTACATCCTGTATATTTTTTTACTTTAACGGTTTTATTGGCTCCTTTGGCAACTTCCTCATAATTCATTTTGAGTTTTATGCGCAAGTTACTGCCTCTTGTACCACGTGCTTTGCCACCTGAAGAGCTGCGTTGACGGCCACCTCCAAAGAAACTACCAAAAGCATCATCACCAAAAATATCGCCAAAATTGCTGAAAATATCGTCCATGTTCATGCCATGACCTCCACCAAATCCGCCACCACCTCTTGCGTTCATACCAGCATGCCCATATCTATCATATTGAGCACGCTTTTCTTGATCGCTCAAAATTTCATAAGCTTCTGCCGCCTCCTTAAACTTCTCTTCAGATTCTTTATCACCCGGGTTTCTATCAGGGTGAAACTGCATAGCAACTTTTCTGTATGCCTTTTTTATTTCATCTGCTGACGACGACTTAGTTACCCCCAGAATTTCGTAAAAATCTCTTTTAGCCATGATATTGTTGATTTATCCGATTCCGGATTATTTACCTACTACTACTTTAGAAAACCTAATAATTTTATCGTTGAGCGTATACCCCTTTTCAACTTGATCTACAACTTTACCCTTCATGCTTTCGTCAGCAACAGGAATTTCAGTGATGGCTTCATGAAAATCAGGATTGAATTCCTCACCAATACTTTTCATTTCTTTCAGTCCCCTAGACTGAAGTGTATTCCGCAATTTAGCAAAAACCAATCCAACACCCTGTCTAATCTGGGCTAAATCCTCACTTTGTTGTAACTGTTTTTCAGCCCTGTCGCAATCATCCATTACTTCTAATAGAGACTGAACAACTTCTTTTCCTGCTGTTTGTATCAGCTCATTACGCTCTTTTGCATTTCTTCTTTTAAAGTTATCAAACTCTGCGTAGAGACGTATAAACTTATCTTTTTGTTCTGCTATTTCAATCCTGAGTTCTTCTTTTTCGTCCTTTACAATGGTTTCTTCAGGTTGATTTGATTGAATTTGTTCTTCTGTGGTTTCAGGAGATTCATTCTCTTGTTGTTGCTGCACTTCTTTTTCTTCCATGTTTTATGTTTTGCAATTTTATTTGTCAAATGGTTTGCCATTCATTCTTAACAAGCCAAATTGTCGGTTTTTTTACAAAGAAGTGCAAATTTCCTCCTTTTATTCGAGTTAACATACTTTTTAATTAAAAAACAGTGTTTGAAACGTCAGTTTTTTTAAGGGATACATAGTTTACCTTTGCAAAATGAAACGTGTTGTATTAAACCGAAAGATTAGCAATAGGGTTGTAAATGGTCATCCTTGGATATTCTCAAATGAAATCAATCAATTAGAAGATTCAATTATAGCAGGAGATACTGCTGAAGTTTATACACATGATGGAAAATTCATTGGCAAGGGTTATGTAAACCCAGCATCCATGATATCAGTAAGGTTGTTAACGCGAGACAAAAAAGACAACATCGACAAGTCTTTTTTCCGAAAAAAAATTGCAGCAGCCTGGGAGTATAGGAAAAAAATTGGCTACACAGAGAATTGCAGATTGGTATATGGTGAAGCCGATGGATTGCCACAACTTATCATTGACAAATTCAACGATTATTTTGTGATACAGACATTGGCGTTAGGCATGGATGTATGGAAAAATGAGATAGTGGAAAGTTTAAATGAGCTTTTTACCCCTAAAGGGATATACGAGAGAAATGATGTTCCGGTTCGTGAGTTAGAAGGTATGGAACAAAAGAAAGGGTTTTTATCGGCACCCTTTGACACAAAAATCATGATAAATGAGAACGGCTTGAAGTTCATGGTAGACGTTGACAAAGGTCAAAAAACAGGATACTTTTTAGACCAACAAGACAATAGAAAAGCCATTCAACACATTGTTAAAGGAGCTGAAGTGCTTGGAGCATTTTGTTATACGGGTACTTTTGAAATACATGCCGCACATTATGGAGCCAAACAAGTGTTGGGTTTGGATATTTCAGAATCGGCAGTACAACAATCAAAAGAAAATGCAGCATTAAATGGAATTACAAACTGTACATTTCAAGCCATCAATGCTTTTGATGCATTGAAACAATGGAGTAAAGAAGATAAAAAGTGGGATGTTGTAATGTTAGATCCACCATCATTTACAAAATCTAGGGAACATATTCAGAAGGCCATTAGTGGGTACAAGGAAATTAACTTAAGAGGGATGAAATTGCTAAAACCGGGAGGCTTTTTAGTAACTTCTTCGTGCACCAACTTGATTCAACCAGATTTATTTTATCAAACGATAGAAGCTGCTGCAAAAGATGCTAGAAGAACTTTGAAGCAAGTTGTTTTTCAAACACAATCTCCTGACCATCCAATCATAAAGAGTTTAGACAACACCAATTATTTGAAGTTCTTGATTGTACAGGTTAACTAAAAATTACTTTTCAACCTGAAATTTACCTGTTGCAAGAATTTGACCATTTTTATCGCGAAATTGAAAAATATAAATCCCTCTGTTAAATTCAGCCAAGTCAATAAAAACATTGCTACCAGGTTGGTTTACTTCCAATTGTTTTTTACCCAAAAAATTATAAATAACAAGAGCTGAGGGGGGAGGAATGGATGGCTGAAATTGTATACGGATAAAAGAACGAGCGGGATTTGGATATATATTGGTTCTCCTTATATTTTCACCCATGGATACTTTTTTAACCTGACCATTAGCAGAGGCTAAGAAAAAAAAGAGGAATATGGTTAATATACTTTTCATGAGTGTATTTCAACCCGAAGTTAACACATTAGTTATAAAAAAGAAAACCATGACTGAAGTTCAGCACATGGCTTTCTATTATTTATCACATTCATTATGCTAATTCAGCTAAAGTGGTTTTGATTGCATCAAAATTTGGTTGATCACCCGCACTTTCAAGAACTTCTGCATATTGAACAATGCCGTCAGCATCAACAACAAAAGCTGCTCTGCGTGATACGCCTTTCATATCAAATACAAATTCATCATAAAATGCACCATAGGCTTGAGAAATTTCTTTGTTGAAATCTGAAAGCAATGGAAAGTTGTATGATTGTTCTTCCTTAAATTTTGCCAATGTAAAAATTGAATCAACAGAGATTCCAACAACTTCCGCGTTTAGGCTGGTGTAGGCATTTAAACTATCTCTAACAGAACACAATTCTGTAGTACAAACACCTGTAAACGCTTGTGGAAAAAATAAAATTACTAAATTTTTGCCTTTGAAATCAGCAAGACTAATCTTAGTTTTTTCGCTGTTAAATAGACTGAAATCTGGTGCCAACTGGCCTTTTGATAGTTGCATAATAAAAAATGATGGTTATAAAATGAATTCTTGATTGATTTTTATAACATCAAAATTACAAATAATGTTTCGTAAAATGATTCAGATTAAGCCATCAACAAACAAACTAAAATTTTGGACAAAGGATTACGGGGCTATCATGTGGCCTAGAAGCCAAATAAGTAAGTGAAAGTTCGAATCCGCCTCTGTTCTTTGAAGCAGTTGACAGTGTTGACACGTTTACGTCATAACTCAATCCGACTGAAATTTGATTAACGTCAAATTTTATCACTGGAATGATTGCGTCTTGATAACGATAAAATGCCCCTGCATGAACAGCATAATTTGACCCCTCAGATTCCCCTAGTCTCTTGGAAAAAAGGGCTCCAGCAATTACCTCTCTGAATGGTTCTTGTATTGTAATATCCCCATTAAAAGTTACAAAACTCATTTCATCCATATTGAGTTTAAGACCTCCAGAAAATACCCATTTAGGCAAATGTGATATTGTTTTGTAAAAAGAGTTTAGCGGTTTATTTAAATGGTGGTATGCTGCGCCTATAAAAAAATTATGTTGATCCTCTGAGCCTAGAGATGAATTAAGACTCATGCCAACAGACATGTCTGAATAAATGTATCCACCAGAAAAAGTTTCTCCGTCGGGAAGGGACCCATTATAAAAAAAACCATCGTACTGACTGTTGGTGGTAACTTTTTTCCGATCAAGACTTCTACTAACAATTCCTCCCATAAAACCCAATGACAGGTAAGTACTTTTCTGTTGACTTAATGATTTATGGAAATTAACCATTGGAAGAAGCTCTACTGTTTGCAGCTGAATGGTACCTGCCTTGTCATACATCACCTGCCCACCAACTGTAAGAAAATCGTCGCCTCTACCAATTGGAAATTTATACTCCCCATTTATTGAACCAGTTTGATATGGAAATGATATTGAGTTCCATTGATTTTTATAGATACCTTGAATCCTCACATCGCCTTCGTAAAGACCTGCCAATGCTGGATTACGAAGCAATGGGGCTTCATAGAATTGTGAGAAATGTAAATCCTGAGCAATTATTTTATTGTTTAAAATAAATGAGAAGATGAGGCAAAGGGGATATAAAAAAAATTTATTACTATTCATTGGAATTATCTAATTAATGTAACATCACCTTTTATTGTAATAATATTCCCATTTTCACAAACAAGATCAACCATATAAACGTACACATCAGGGGTTACAATTTGTTGTTTTGTTGTACCATCCCAACCTGCCGACTGGTCATTGGCCCTAAAGTTTTCTTTCAAATAAATTAATTGCCCCCACCGGTTAAAAATCTTGAATGCTTTAATTTGTTGAACACCTCTTCCACGCGGATAAAAAATATCATTTGTACCATCACCATTTGGAGAGAATGTATTTGGAATGAATAAATTTTCTTTAGTGCAAGTTCCATAAACATTTATGACATCTTTGGCCATGCAACCGTTATCGGTATAAGCAAACACTGTATAAGTAGCCGAATACAATGGAGTAGATATAGGCATTTTACAATCTGAACAATTTAAAAACACTGAAGGCTCCCATTTAACCCTAGTTACATCTCGAGAATATGTAGGTTTAAGCTGCAATGGATAACCCGCCATCATAGTAGTATCATTCCCTGCATTAACCGTTGGGAGTGGGTTTACATTAACAATGACACTGTCCATAGAAGGAAAGCATCCATAAGCATCATTTCCATAAACTTTATAAGTAGTGGTGCGAACAGGCTTAGCCGTGGGTGATGTTGTTATATTGCCCAATAAGCCAGTTTCAAGGGCCCAAGATATGTTGGTTGCTCCTGATGCATATAGCTTAACTGACTCTCCAAAACATATTGAAACATCAGGAGAGGCATTAACTTTTGTAGGATTTACCACAAGTACTTTAATAGAGTCATAAGCAACACAACCATCAGCAGATGTTCCTTTAACGATGTATGAAGCATCAGAAACCGGATTTATGGTTGGGGTTGTGCAATTAGTACAGCTAAGGGTTGGACCGGAAACCCAATCATATTGTGAAGAACCTTTAACGTTCAAATTAATCGGGGTTCCTAGGCAGACGAAGGTATCAACCCCCGCGTTTATTGGAGGTAATGGATTCACTAAAAAGGTGTTAAACACTGTATCGATACATCCCTTTTCATTCGTAGCATAAAGCCTAAAAGAATAGTTACCCGCTTTTCTAAAAAGTTGTGGCAAAGGGGTTTTTAGCGTTGAACTTTGCCCATTGGTGAAATCCCAAAACCATTTCACCACAGAAGAGTTATTGGTGGTTTTTTCATTTGCTTCAAACTGAATGACATCTTCTTCGCAGAATTGGGGTTTTGAGGAAATGATTTCCATATCAGGCCTTGCCTGAATTTCAACTAACTGTTGTCGAGTTAGTGAATCTGTGCAACCACTAATCGTTGTTGATTTTAGTTTCACATCATAAAGACCAGGCTTTGCATAAAAGTGTGAAGATACTTTTCCGGATCCCTTTATTCCATCTCCATAATCCCATTCCCATGATTTAAATTGCTCATTTGAAATGGAAAGATCTGAAAACTGAACCATTCCATTATCGCAATAAAAAGTAATGTCAGGTTTAAAGACTGGCAGAATTGCT
>CANLED010000108.1 GCA_947489175.1 Chitinophagaceae bacterium
AGTAACCATTTCATCAATTACTACATTGTCTTTCTTAAAAAAGGAAAGTGTTTCTTTGGCTTTCAATAAAAAAACATAGGCTGGCTTCCCTTTATAGTCTTGGATATCTATGGTAAAATCGTATAAATCAGCATGCGACTTATCAAATACTTTCACCTTACTTCCCATCAAAGGAATTCCGGGTATGTCTTTACCGGGATTAAAAAAAAGCATCTTCAATTGTTCTTTGTGTTTATCCATTCCCTTCTTTCCATCAATTGAACGCCTGATATCCTTGATAACATTGGTTTCGCCGCAGATGGTATCCTTAGAAAAAAACAAGGAGGAATACAGTTGCCCTGTGTAGTAATTGCAACTCCCATCGGCTGCATAATATTCGCCCGTTGTTTTCTCCTCCAAAAAATTGGTCACACGGCAACTTTTAGAAGCCCATTGCCTTGTCTTGCTGTTTAAACTGGCTTCCACCTTGCCTTTCTTATCAAACATCCTTACGTCGTTCAAAGAAGAATAATTCAATACCCGGAGGTTTTTAAAAGCCTTGTAAAATGAAGTATCATTCTCTACCCGCTTAATAAATCCGGGCACGTTGGTTCCTTTACGAATAACCACCGGTGTTAACGTTACTTGTCTACCCTCTGAGTTAAATATTGAATCTGTTTGTTGGGCTTGCCCACAAAATGGCATCAACAACAAAACAAGAAAAAGATTACACAGATAGGTTTTCATTTCGCAAAGTTAACACAGCTCCTCAAATAACTACTTTTTGTTTCCCGTCTGTGGAACTTCCTTGTTCATTTCAACCATATCAACAGGCTGTGAGAAATCTCCCAACAACCACTTGCTGTAGTAATCCCCCATCAACCAAAAGAAATATTCATTCATGTCTGCATAGCCATGTCGCTGCCCAGGCAAAAGCACAAAATCAAACCGCTTATTTGCCTTAATCAAAGCGTTTGCCATGCGAATCGTATTGGCAGGATGCACGTTGTTGTCAATATCGCCCGTTGCAAGCATCAAATGTCCTTTTAGATTCTTAGCCAACTCTGAATTTTTCTCAATGGCATACAGAAATGTTGTGTCGCCATTGTTGCTGATTTGTTCATTAACGCCATGGTGCTTTTCACTCCACCACCTGTTGTAAATATTATTTTCATGGTTTCCTGAAGATGATACCGCTACTTTAAAGAAGTCAGGATACACCAACATCGCGGCAGTTGACATAAATCCGCCTCCTGAATGTCCATGGATACCAACCCTGTTAACGTCAACAAATGCATGTTTTTGAGACAGCTGCTCAATCACTGTTTTTTTATCTGCCAAACCATAATCTCTTAGGTTGCCATAGCCATAATTGTGATACCACTTTGAACGGGAAGGATGTCCGCCCCGATTTCCTAACGTAACCACAACAAACCCTAGTTGCGCCAACCTATCGATCCTATCCATGCTTTTACCAAAAGCTTTGTTAACGGCTTCTGTTTGCGGACCTGGATAAACATAAGCAATAACAGGATATTTCTTGGTTGAATCAAAATCAAATGGTTTGTACATCACACCATATAAGTCTGTAATGCCATCATCAGCCTTTGCCTTAAAGGGCTCTGGAAACTTATACCCAGCTTGCATCAACCCACTCATATCAGTCACCTCTAAATCCATCAATCTTTTTCCAGTTGCATCATACAATGCTGAAATTGGAGCAGTGTTTACCCTAGAGTAATTGTCCACGAAGAATCGCTTGCTATCATCCATGTTCACGCTATGGTCGTGGTTAGCGGCACTAAGCAACTTCAAAGAACTACCATCTATGTTCACCTTGTACATGTGAAGAAAATAAGGATCCTCGTTGCTTTCTTTGGCGTTGCCTGTTAAATAAACAGTGCGCAGCTTTTCATCAACACCCTCCACATCTTCTACGTGCCATGGGCCAGAGGTAATTTGATTCTTCATTTTACCTGATGAATCATATAGGTACAAATGTCCCCATCCATCTCTTTCACTCCAATGTATAATTTCTTTACCGCCATTGATAATTGAAGGCTTTCTCATCTCAACATATGTATTCATACGCTCTTCAACCACCACCTTAACCAATTTTGTACTGATGTCCAGAGCACATACATCAATCTTCTTCAAATCCCTGCTTGTTCTGCTGAAGTATAGTTTGTTGTTGTCTCCCAACCATATAGAAGGACGGTGCTCATCATCCCGCATTTTCTTTTCAGCACTGGCATTCCACAAAGAAATTTCTTGGTCTTTAAACTGATTCCCATTGATTTTACTGATTTTTTTCTGTTGAAAATCAACAAGCATCAATTCACGCAAAGGAGCTTCCTTTTCGCCGGGCATGTGATACTTATAGGTTTCAAGTGTTGGACGAGGTTCTGCCACATTGTTGATCACCCACAAGTCTTTTACATTCCGGCTATCTGTTTTCACCAATACAAAATGTGTGGAATTAGGTGACCATAAAATGGAGAAATATTTACGCTTGTTTTTATTTTTAAGTTTTTCCACATTGGTCTCACCGTAAGATTCTCCAAAACCATAATTCTCAACGCCATCTTCTGTAAGTTTATGTTCCACAATGGTTGAATCATCCTCTTTTGCAATTGCTTTTCTGAGGTTTGCACTATCCATCCAATAAAGATTGAAATTTTTTGCATAAACAACCCACTGTTGATCTGGGGAAACATTCGCCCATGATGGCTTAGGGGTGGGCTTTTTATGATCTTTCAGTTCAACCAAACTGTCGACTTGAAAATTGTATTCAAAAAAGAAAATTTTCTTTTCCTTTACTGCAACAGCTTTTTTGGATGTATCTTTTTTCTCAACATCCATTGTGCTCTTCACTTCAAAACGTATCCAATTCTCGTCTTTTACAAACTTTAAATTTTCAATATTAAGATGCTGTCCGTCAAATGGATCCTTAATAATGCGTGTCAACGCTGCTGCCAATTTATCATTATCGAACATAGGCGTTTTACTCATCCTAACAGGATCAACAACAACCCATTTTTTTCCTTCTCTTGATTCATAAACATACCAAAACTTGTTGCTGTTCTTCATCCAATGTGGATCAACTGATGTAGAAAAAACCATTTTTTCTATCTTTTTGGGAGAGAAACGAGCTGCTAGCTCATAATTGGCTTTGGTTACGGGAACCTGTTGCGAAAAAATATGACCTACAGAAAAAACAAGCATCACTAACAATGTCAACATCCTATTCATGGTAATTGGTTTCGGTTACCCCATAAAGATACTTCCAAGTACTTGATTTGATAAAAAAAAATGACAAAAGGAATTCAATATCTTTGATAAAGAACATAAAGCCATGCAAATTTTTCCATTTTCTATTTACATTCTTTTTACAACCATGTTTCATACTCCTGAAAAAAAAGAACCCCTAACCTATTTAGCACTCGGTGATTCTTATACAATTGGTGAAGGCGTACCCATTTATGAATCATTCCCCTACCAAACGGTTCAGCTATTAAGACAACATGGACATGATGTAAATGCTGCCGAAATTGTTGCTAAAACGGGGTGGACAACAGATGAGCTTGAGACTAATATCGCCAAAACTCAATTTAAAAAAAACTATGATTTTGTGTCGTTGTTAATCGGTGTCAACAACCAATACAGAGGGAGAAATACAGATGAGTACGCCATTCAATTTGAAGAACTGCTAAAAAAATCTATCAAATTAGCAGGAAATAAACATGAAAACGTATTTGTAATAAGTATCCCAGATTGGGGTGCAACACCATTTGCAGAGGGGCGTGACAGGAAAAAAATTGCATCAGAAATTGATGCATTCAACAACATCAACAAAAAAATAGCATCCCAATATAATGTACCTTATATCGAAATCACCAATGGTTCTAGAGATGCCATTAGCAATGGATTATTGGTCACGAAAGACAAACTTCATCCTTCAGCTTTGGAATATAAAAAATGGGCGGAAAAGCTTTCAGCAGCCATGCTAAAAATAAAAAAATAAACAACAAGCTATTTCATCAATTTTTTGACAAAATTGATCAGGATATACACCACAAAAACCACAACACCAACCTTAATCTCTGACTTGTATTTTCTGTAAAACCGCTTTAAAGCTTCCATCTACATTGCTTTAATTAAAGATACGTTGCCATTTCAAGCGCATACGATTTTGCTTTCAAACCAGCGGCATCAGCAAAGTCTGTTCCATTTGATGCATAGATAATATCCCTGCTCACATTCACCAAAATACCCACATCCTTGTTCATTGCCTTTTTTGAAATTTCTTCCAAGCTTCCTCCTTGTGCACCTACACCTGGTACAAGAAAAAAATGATCCGGTGCCAACCTCCTTAAGTTAATAAATTCATCTGCTCGTGTAGCACCAACAACAAACATCAGGTTTTCAATTGACCCCCATGTAGAAACCTTTTCAATGACAGCTTCATACAACTTAACAGATGGTGTTGAATCGAGTGTTTTTAATTCAAAATCCATTGCCCCCGAATTGGAAGTCAATCCAAGTACAATTGCCCATTTGTCCTCAAACTGCAGAAATGGTTTAACACTGTCCTCCCCCATGTATGGAGCAACTGTTATTGAATCAAATGGAAGGTTTTTTAAAAACGCTATGGCGTACTGAGTAGAAGTATTGCCAATATCACCTCGCTTTGCATCGGCAATCGTGAAATGTGTTGAAGGAATGTATTTTATCGTTTTCTCAAGTGCCTGCCATCCTTTTAAACCCTGCGCTTCATAAAATGCTGTATTGATTTTATAAGAAACGCAGTAAGGAAGTGTAGCGTCAATGATTGATTTATTGAAAGCAAACATGGGATCCTCATCTTGTAGTAAAAAGGATGGAATTTTCTCAAGATCTGTATCCAATCCAACGCATAAATACGACTTTGATTCTCTGATGCTATTAATTAGGACAGATCTTTTCATGCAGTTGGTTTAAAGTTTAGGGTTTAATGTTTGATGATGTTAATATGGATTTCAATGTTTCATAAAAAGACCAAACCTCTTCGAAGGTATTGTAGAGAGGAACTGGAGCCAGCCTTATAACGCCTGGTTCTCGCCAATCGACCATAAATCCGGCCTCTGTTAATTGATCGTAGACAATCTTTCCATTTTCTTGAAAAAATAAAGAAACCTGACAACCCCTAGAATCAGGGGTTAAGCATTTAACATGAGCTTCTTCCATCGACGTTATGTCATCAATTAGAAATTTTAACCACCCTTTCATTTTGTTTTGCTTGGCCAAGATATTTTTCCAGCCAGCCTCTTCAAAAATTGACAAAGAAGCTTTTAGACAGGCAAATAAAAAGATGGATGGTGTACTTAACTGCCATCCAGTAGCATCTGGTTCTGGTACAAATGAGTCTTCCATCAAAAATCGGTCTTCTTTTTTATATCCCCACCATCCCGTCAATCGCTTCAAAGAAGCGTCTAAGTGATGTCTCTCATGCACAAAAACGGCACCTACTGCTCCAGGTCCTGCATTTAAATATTTGTACGAACACCAGCATGCAAAATCTACGTCCCAATCATGCAAATTCAATTCAATATTACCGATGGCATGGGCCAGGTCAAACCCCACCATAGCACCAATCTTATGCCCCTCCTGTGTAATATGTTTCATGTCAAATACATGGCCTGTATAATAATTTATTCCCCCAATAAAGACCAATGCTATTTCATCTGCATGTTGATGAATGGCAGCAACAACATCTTCATCTTGAAGTACTTGATTTTCTCCGCTGGGCTTAACTTCAATTAAAATATCCTGCGGATCTTGTCCCAACAACTTGATAAATGAATCAACAGCATATTGATCACTTGGAAAAGCTTTTGACTCAATCAGAATTTTTTTTCGCTTCCCCACTGGTTTGTAAAAACTCACCAACATCAAGTGGATATTGACGGACAGTTGATTCATGATGCTCAACTCACTGTTTTTTGCGCCTGCAATCTCACTCAATTTTTTAACCAGCAAACCATGAAAATTTAACCAAGGGTCATTTCCTTGAAAAAAAGATTCAACTCCATCATCCGCCCACTGCTCTAATACCTTTGCCATGGCCAGTCTTGCAGACACAGGCTGCAACCCCAATGAATTACCAAGAAAATATGTTTTGGGAATCCCCTGCTTTTGAGGAAATAAAAATCGATTTCTAAATGAAGCAATTCGATCATCCTGATCAAGCTGTAAAGCGTATTCCTTTGTTAGTTCAAATGTTGTCATATCATCAAATAGTTCCAGTTCTTCCTCCATCTACAGGTATGCTCACTCCATTTACATAAGACGCAGCTGGTGAGGCCAAAAATGCAGCAACAGCAGCTATTTCAGCAGGTAATCCAAACCGCTTTGCAGGTACAGATGATTTCATTTTCTCTTCCATATCCGCTTTCTCAATGTTTTCTTGCTTGGCAAAATGTGCAGCAACGGCATCAAGCCTGCTGGTTGAAATAAATCCGGGCAAGAGGCTATTAACTGTAATACCAAAAACAGCGAGTTCGTTAGACATCGACTTGCTCCAAGAGGCAACGGCTGCACGGATTGTATTAGATACGCCCAAGTTATTGAGTGGAATACGCACGCTGGTAGAGATAACGTTGATGATTCTTCCGAATCCATTTTTTTTCATACCAGGAACAACGTGCTGCGTTAAAATATGATTGCAACTGAGGTGCTGCCTAAATGCATTTTCAAAAGC
>CANLED010000109.1 GCA_947489175.1 Chitinophagaceae bacterium
CTCATTGGAAGATGTAGGGCAATATGAAAAAATTCTACTGTCTCCTGGTCCGGGCATCCCGGAGGAAGCTGGCATCCTCTTACCTCTCATTAGGAAATATGCACCAACACATTCCATTTTCGGTGTTTGTCTCGGTCACCAAGCTATAGGAGAGGCTTTTGGAGGTCAACTAACAAACTTAACTAAAGTTTACCATGGAATTGCCTCGCCCATAACCTTGGTAAAAGATTTGCAAAATTCATCTTTTCACAACGATTGGTTTACTAATTTGGATCAGACACATACGGTGGGAAGGTACCACAGCTGGGTTGTAAAAGATGAAGGTTTTCCGGAAGAACTCGAAATAACATCGCGAGAAGAAAATCAGCTTATTATGTCTCTTCGACATAAAAAGTTTGATGTGCAAGGTGTACAATTTCATCCTGAAAGTGTTTTAACCCCCAATGGTGAAAGTATGATCAGAAACTGGCTTCAAATTCCTCTATTTTAAAAGTAATGGCATGAAAAAAATACTTAATCATCTATTCGAGCATAAAAACCTTACTAGGCTAGAAGCTAAACAGGTATTGATTGACATCGGAAATGGCGCATTCAATGAACATGAGCTAAGTGCTTTCATGACAGTTTATCTTATGCGCAGCATCACCATGCCGGAATTGTTAGGGTTTAGAGATGCACTGCTTGATTTATGTGTCCCTGTAGATATGGAAGATAGACCTGTAATGGACATTGTAGGAACTGGAGGAGATGGCAAAAACACATTCAACATTTCCACTTTGTCGTGCTTCATCGTTGCTGGTGCTGGACAGCCTGTTGCAAAACATGGTAGCTACGGCGCCAGTTCTATTAGTGGGGCATCTAATCTTATGGATTTTATTGGGTATAAATTCAAGAATGATCAAAATACCTTGAGAAAAGAAATTGATGAAACAAATATGTGTTTTTTGCATGCGCCAATTTTTCACCCTGCTTTAAAAATTGTTGCTCCCATCCGAAAAAACCTTCGTGTCAGAACCTTTTTTAACATGCTCGGCCCTATGGTAAATCCAGCTAATCCAACATATCAGCTCGTTGGCGTTTACAACCTTGAAATGGCCAGGATTTATAATTATTTACTGCAAAGTTTTGGAAAAAAATTCATGATCATCAACTCTCTTGATGGATACGATGAAATTTCACTCACTTCCGATGCAAAAATAATCACCGAAAAGGGAGAAAAAGTAATGTCTCCTTTTCAAATGGCCAAACGTTCAATCGATCCTAGAGAAATCTATGGTGGAGACTCTGTTGAAGAAGCAGCCTCAATATTTTTAAAGATTCTGAAAGGAGAGGGTACTGTAGCACAAAATGCGGTTGTTACCGCAAATGCTGCCATGGCATTGCACATGACAGGAAAATATGCTGATTATGATGCCGCTTTTGACGCTGCTGAAGAGAGTTTGCTTAGTGGTAAAGCAAACAACACTTTACAAAAACTGTTGTCAATTCAATAAATATCCCAATGAATATATTAGATAAAATTATAGAAAATAAAAAATTGGAAGTGGCTCATCGCAAGGAACAAAAGTCCTTGTTAACACTCTCTCAATCTGATTTTTTTAAGCGGACGCCCATTTCATTGGTAGAAAGATTGTTAGATGATCGTTCTTCGGGCATCATTGCAGAATTCAAACGAAAATCTCCTTCAAAAGGAATTATTAACGATAACGTAAATCCTCTTGATGTTACTATGGGATATGAACTTGCCGGTGCTGCCGCCATATCCATCCTTACAGATGAGGTGTTTTTTTCCGGAAATGATGCTGATGTAATTTCAGTAAGGAGTTCAATCAACATCCCCATATTAAGAAAAGAGTTTATCATAGATCCATATCAGATTCATGAAGCAAAATCCATCGGTGCTGATTTAATTCTATTAATTGCCGCTTGTCTAACCCACTCCGAAGTATTTTCTTTCGCTGTTTTGGCAAAATCTTTAGGCTTAGAGGTTCTGCTTGAACTTCATGATGAAGAGGAGCTTGACCACATTTGCGACGCAGTAGATTTTGTAGGCATCAATAACAGAAGCCTAAAAACATTTGACGTAAATATTGAACGCAGCTTAAAAATGGCAGAAAAAATCCCTTCTGGAAAATTGAAAATAGCTGAAAGCGGCATCGATGATCCGTCTTTGATTAAGTTGTTTAGGGAGAACGGTTACAGAGGTTTTTTAATAGGTGAAAATTTTATGAAAGAACAAGATCCTGTTTTGGCTATTTCTAAATTCATGAAACAGATTTAAAAGAAATTGATGAGACTCAAAGTTTGTGGCATGACGAAGATTGACCAGCTAAAGGAGTTGGAAGCGCTGGGGATTGACTTCGCTGGATTGATTTTTTATAAGCCATCGCCACGGTATGCTTTAAACGGCGGATTATCGCCAAGTAAGATAAAAAAAGAGCGGGTTAAAATCAATAAAATTGGTGTTTTTGTCAATGAATCGGTTGAAAACATACTTAAGATTGTAGATGACTGGAAATTAGACATGGTTCAACTACATGGAGATGAATCACCTCGTTTCTGCGAACAAATTAGCAATCACGTCAACACAATAAAAGCTTTTCGCATTGGAAACGAAAACAATACTGCATATAAAGTGTTTCCTTATACTGAAGTAACAGATCTTTTTCTTTTTGATACGTTGGGAAAGAATTTTGGTGGTACAGGAGAGCAATTTGATTGGAAACATATATCTTCTACCAATATTCAAAAGCCCTATTTTCTGAGTGGAGGAATTGGCATTGATGACGTAATTAAGATTAAGGAATTTTGTGAAGAACAAATGAACTTATTTGCTTTAGATGTCAACAGCAAGTTCGAAATATCACCGGGATTAAAAGACATGCAAATGGTTAAAAGATTCGCTGAAGAAATTCAAAAAATTAATTAAATGGTCAAATTATTTTCAAAGCCAGATGAGCAAGGTTATTTCGGAGATTTTGGTGGTGCCTACATTCCCGAAATGTTACATCAAAACGTGGAAGAGCTCCGATCTCAATATCTTTCAATTTACCACGATCCTGTTTTCCAGCAAGAATACCTATATCTGCTCAAAGATTATGTGGGCAGACCCACTCCACTGTTTCTTGCGGAACGTTTAAGTGAAAGATTTAAATCGACCATATATCTGAAAAGAGAAGATCTTTGCCATACAGGTGCCCACAAAATAAACAACACCATCGGCCAAATTATACTGGCTGAACGTCTTGGGAAAAAACGCATCATCGCGGAAACGGGGGCTGGACAACATGGTGTAGCTACAGCTACGGTATGTGCGTTGAAGGGATTGGAATGCATTGTTTACATGGGTGAAAAAGACATAGTGCGTCAGGCTCCCAACGTAGCGAGGATGAAAATGCTTGGTGCAACGGTTATTCCCGCTACCAGTGGGAGTAAAACACTGAAAGACGCTACCAATGAAGCCATTCGCGATTGGATCAACCATCCCCATGATACCCATTACATCATAGGCTCTGTTGTAGGGCCGCACCCATACCCTGACATGGTTGCACGTTTTCAATCCATCATCAGTCAAGAAACCAGGTCACAGCTTAAAGAAAAAACAGGGTCCGAACTTCCAACACGCGTTATTGCATGTGTTGGGGGAGGTAGCAATGCTGCTGGTGCTTTTTATCATTTTCTTGATGAACCAACAGTTGAAATCATTGCCGTTGAAGCAGCTGGTCACGGTGTAAACAGTGGCATGAGTGCAGCTACCACACAACTTGGCGTACCCGGAATTTTACACGGCAGCAAAAGCATTGTGATGCAAACTGAAGATGGTCAAGTAGTAGAGCCACATAGCATCTCTGCCGGTTTGGATTATCCTGGTATCGGTCCAATGCATGCCAATTTATATACAACAGGACGCGCACGTTTTATGAGTGCCACAGATGAACAAGCCATGGAATGGGCTTTTGAAATATCAAGGCTCGAAGGCATCATACCCGCTTTAGAAACGGCACATGCATTCGCTGTTTTAGAAGAACTAGATCTTTCAATCAACGATACATCCGTGATTTGTTTGAGTGGAAGAGGAGATAAAGACCTTGCTACTTACATGACAGCCATGGAAAATCAATAAGAAAAAAATGAGAAGAATTAAAGAACTTTTTGAGAAAAAAAACAAGCGGGTATTAAACGTTTATTTCACAGCTGGGTTTCCAAATTTGGAAGATACATCAATATTGATGGAAGCGCTGCAAGAAAATGGGGTTGACTTAATAGAACTGGGAATGCCATACAGCGATCCCCTTGCTGATGGCCCAGTGATTCAAGAAAGCAGTCTTGTTGCCTTGCAAAATGGCATGACAATCAAAAAACTATTTGAACAATTGGAATCCATGAGGGAGAAAATTCAGGTACCCGTTGTGTTGATGGGATACATGAATACTGTTATGCAATACGGTTTTGAAAAATTTTGTGCAGATGCATCACACGTTGGGATTGATGGGTTGATTTTACCTGATTTACCGCCTTTTGAATTTGAAAAATTGTATGGAGCAATTGTTGCAAAGTATAATTTGGATTTTGTTTTCCTTGTAACTCCAGAAACAAGTGAAGAAAGAGTAAGAAAACTAGACAACCTGAGCTCAGGATTTTTGTATGCAGTTTCTTCATCATCAACCACAGGAAAAGATAAGAAATTCAATGATATTACGGCATATCTAGAAAGACTTCAATCATATCAACTAAAAAATCCCATTCTTGTTGGATTTGGTATACGCGATAAAGTAACATTTGATTCTGTTCAAACTCATTCAAATGGAGCCATTATAGGTTCAGCTTTTATACAAGCACTTTCAACATCAAAAAACATCAAACAAACTACTGCAGATTTCATTCAAGGAGTGCTTAATTAATCGTTTGACATGAAATTAGTGATGATCAAATACAATGCAGGTAATATCAGGTCTTTGCAATATGCTTTGCAACGCTTGGGTATTGATCCTGTTATTTCTGATGATGCTGAGGAAATATTAACGGCTGACAAAATAATTTTTCCAGGTGTAGGAGAGGCAAGTTCTGCGATGCAGTATCTGCGTAATAAAGAACTCGATAAAATTATATTACAAGCAACACAACCCTTTCTTGGCATATGTTTGGGTATGCAGCTCATGTGCTCATATTCTCAGGAGAATGATACTGAATGCCTAGGGTTATTTAAAGAAAAGGTCAGCCTTTTTAAATCAAAGGATCCACTAATGAAAATCCCACAGATAGGTTGGAACAACATCACCAACTTGAAAACGGAGTTATTCAAAGAAGTTCCAGAAGGAAGCCATTGTTATTTTGTGCACAGTTATTTCGCTGACGCAGGAGAACATACGATAGCAACGACAGATTATTTTTTGCCATACAGCGCTGCTTTGCACCGGAATAATTTTTATGGGGTGCAATTTCATCCAGAAAAAAGTGCGCTGGTTGGTGAAAAAATCATTAAAAATTTTATAAATCTATAAAAAATTATGCAGATCATTCCTGCTATCGATATTATCAATGGAAAGTGTGTAAGACTCACAGAGGGCGATTATACACGCATGACAGAATATACATCGTCTCCCTTGGAACTCGCAAAAATGTATGAAGCCAATGGTATAGAACGCTTGCACTTGGTGGATTTAGATGGCGCCAAAGCAGGTGCTGTTCAAAATTGGAAAGTGGCTGAAGAAATTTCCTCCCAAACTAAATTGATTGTTGATTTTGGTGGCGGTGTTAAAACAAAGGGAGATGTTTGTCGCATCATAGACCTGGGAATTTCTTATGTAACTGTCGGAAGCATTGCTGCTAAAAACCAGGATACTTTTTTCCAGTGGATCAAAGAATTTGGCCCAAATCGTTTTTTCTTAGGAGCCGACGTAAGAGATGAAATGATTATGGTAAGTGGGTGGACAGAAAAATCAAGTTTATCATTGATCCCTTTTCTTGAAAAATATTTCGAAAAGGGTATTTTATCCGTTTTTTGCACTGATGTAAGCAAGGATGGTAAATTAGAAGGCCCTTCAATTGAATTGTATAAAAAAATTATTACACAACTACCTTCGATAAACCTAATAGCAAGCGGAGGCGTGTCTTCTTTGACTGAATTACATGAACTTGCTGAAATTGGCTGTAGTGGAGTTATTATTGGCAAGGCAATTTATGAACATAAAATCTCAATAAAAGAACTAACAGATTTTATTATCAAAACAGGAAAAAACTAAATGCTCACAAAACGAATCATACCTTGTCTTGATATCAAAGATGGTCGAACCGTAAAAGGTACCAATTTTGTAGACCTCAGAGATGCAGGAGATCCAGTTGAACTGGCTATCTTATACACTGCACAAGGGGCTGACGAACTTGTTTTTTTAGACATCTCAGCAACCAACGAAAAAAGAAAAACCCTTGCGGCTTTGGTTGATAGAATTGCTCAAAAAATAAATATTCCTTTTACTGTTGGAGGTGGAATTTCTTCAGTTGATGATGTTAGGATTTTGCTGGATCATGGTGCCGATAAGATCTCCATCAATACATCCGCATTCAAAAATCCCGTATTAATCAACCAACTTTCTGCTCAATTTGGGTCTCAATGTGTTGTTTTAGCAATCGACACAAAAAAACACGATGATGGCCATTGGTATGTATACCTTAATGGCGGTAGGATTGCTACAACAATTCATTGTCTTG
>CANLED010000110.1 GCA_947489175.1 Chitinophagaceae bacterium
GTTGAAGGATGTAATTGAGCATTCTTTTCTCGTCATCAGGCTCTGAACTTAAGTTTATGTTCTGCCATGCACCTAATTTATTGAAATTATTGAGCGTTTTACTGTAGTTTTCTCGCTTGTAAAGCTCCCCAGGCTCAAGCAAAACCTGCTCTTTTATAAATGCAGCATTGAATGTATTGTGCAACGATTTTATAACTACCGAACTGCTATCAGTTGTTGATAAATCCAATGTGTCAGTCTCTTTAATATCAGGATAAATGATAAACTTTCCTACGCGATATTGATAATAATGATTGCTGTCAATATTTTTTCTCATCCTAAAAATCAAATCAACTTCCGGCTTGTCTCTCTTGAGCCTAACCTGTGCAAGTGCCCTCGCGTATTCAATGGCATCTAACATTGGATCTAACAATTCAACATAATTTGTATCTACCTCTGCAATGATGTCTTCCTTAGATATTTTATAATACCCATTGTTCTGAAACAATTCAATTAATCTGTTGATTTCTTGGTCTATAGAAAAATAATCGAATGCCGTTCCTTTATAAATGATGGATTTATTGATTGTGTCTTTTACTATTGAGTTCAATGTAGAATCTTCAAAGTTATATACAATCGAATCTACCCTATAAAGAGGCCCAGCTTCAACCACATAACTGGTTTTTACACGCTGTTGATTTTTTTTCACTACGGTGTCTATCTCAAGTCGTATTAAACTTCTTCTGTAACCAATGCTGCTCATGCTATTGGTCATGTTTTGAACTGATTGCAATACCTGCTGTTTGTTATAAAGTGCTGGCGAATCCATTACTTGTGATGGTATTATCCATGGAAATGATGGCCAAGGTATTTTTGAAGCAACTTTTATCTGTGCACTGTCTTCAATTTGGCTGAATAACCTGTTCTTAACGTCAATCTTTTCTTGTTTACTTAAACTCCCATTTATTTTTATGCTATTTTCGAAAAAAAATGGTTTATCCGTTGGATAATGCTTAATTACCGTACATCCAAACGTTATGAATGACAGCAATAAAAATAACAATGCTATATATCGTATTTGTCTATTTTGCAATGAAAAAGAAAATTTAATTGAAAATGTTGAGTAAATCTGATGTCAAATATATTCAAAGTTTATCCCATAAAAAATACAGAGATCAAGAAGCTGTTTTTATTGTGGAAGGTGTCAAAATGGTTTTGGAACTCATAAGCTCTTTTCCAGAGAGGATTGTGCGCATTTTTGCCACAAATATATGGTTCCAAGAGCATGGTCAAATTGTGAAAAACTTAACGGATATACACATTGTCGAACCATTTGAACTTCAAAAATTATCTTTTTTAAAAACGCCCAATGAAGTACTGGCATTGGTTTCAGCAAATAATTTAGATGATTTTAATCCACTTTCTGATGGTGTTACAGTTGTATTGGATCAACTTCAAGACCCCGGTAATATGGGTACCATCATACGTTCATGTGATTGGTTCGGCATCAAAAATATTGTTTGTTCTTTAGATACTGTTGATGCCTATGCACCAAAGGTTGTACAATCTTCTATGGGCAGCATCATGCGGTTAAATATTTTTTATAGAAATTTACCTGAATTTTTTTTTCAACATAAGCAAATGCCTGTCTATTCAGCTGAATTATCAGGGGAATCAGTATTTGAAGTTTCTTTTGAAACCCCATCAATACTTGTTATTGGCAATGAATCCAAAGGGGTTTCTGATGAAGTAGCGATGTTTGCCTCGAAGAAAATTATGATACCTCGAATAGGTAATGCAGAATCTCTCAATGCGGCAGTGGCCTCATCAATTATCTTATCATTGATGACACGATAATGTTTATTTAAACCTCAACGCTTTTGAAGGATTGATTCTTTTACTAATTATGGAAGGTATAAAAAGTATCAAAACTGAAATCAATGCTGTTCCCAATGCCACCATAGTTACATCTCCTAATCGTATGTCCACTGGAGCTATGTGAATATAATATGCTTCTTCATTGAGTCTTATAAACCCTGTATACAATTGTAGGTAACAAATAAATAACCCTAAAAGGGTGCCTGCCGCAATGCCAATTCCTGAAATCCAAGCGCCATATGCTATAAAAGTAGTTTGAATTTGTATGTCTCTTGCCCCTAAGGCCTTCAAAAGTGCAATCATTCCCGTTCTTTCCAACAATAAAATGATGAGGCATGTAATCAAATTTATCACTGCCACAATTGTCATTACCGTAAGCAAAATATACTTATTCGTATTTTGAAGGTTTAACCAATCAAAAATTTCAGGTGATAATTCCTTCATGGTAAGTGCATTCCAACCTGAAGGCAGCTGGTCATAAAGTAGGTATGACGTTTCATCCATTTTCAAAGGCTCAATCACATCTATTTCATAACCGCCAACTTCTGATTCCTCCCAGCCGTTTAGTTTTTGTATAAGTCTTATATCCCCAATCGCATATACCTTATCGTATACATCAATCCCTGTTTTGTACAACCCTGATACCCTTAATTTTCTTGTCCTTGGCGCTGATCCATCTGATTGTATAAAATAAATCAATAAACTTTTGCCAACATCTGTTCCTAGTTGATTTGCAGTGTATTCCGACAATACAATATCTTCAGCATATCCACTGTCTTTGTATGAAGGCCACTGTCCTTTTGTTAAAAACCGCGTTAATTTTTTGAATGGGTATTCCTTTGAAACTCCTTTCATCAAAATTCCTTCAATGGTTCCATTTGCATTTAAAATTGCTGATTTTGTGGCGAATGTACTCAGCGAATTTACATTTGGAGTATTTTTTATCATGAACTCTGCCGTGTCATTACGTCTTATTGGAGATTCTTCCGCAATATTAGATTTCACCGGTTCATAATGCTGAACCCTTACATGTCCCCAAAACCCAAATATTTTTTCTGAAATGATTTTCTGGAATCCATTGATGAATGACAATGATACAATCATGGCGGCAACACTGATTGTTGTTGCAGTAATTGAAATCCGCATAATAAAAGAGGAAAATGCCTTTTTTCTTGCGGATATGAGTCGTTTTGTAATTAAAATGGATAGATTCAATACCTTGATTTCAGATTGAGTAAAAATACAAATCATTACCCACTCTGCCTTAACAAAAGATATTGATTTAGAACTTGCTTTCTATCAAATCTCTTGATAAGTTTAATTAAATTACATCTATAAACACATGACATGTATAGATTCCTACTCTGTATTGCCCTTCTTGTTTTTATTTTAAACATTTGCAATGCGCAACGTCCTCCAGACGAGGTTTTTATGCAAAACATCAAAACAATAAAATTTAGCAGGGCAGGGGATCCTCTTTCTTTTCCAATCATAGCCCTGAACTCCTCCGACCAACTTGAATTAAATTTTGATGATATCCAAGGTGGTTCGAAAACTTATTACTATACCATGACATTGTGTAATGCTGACTGGACGCCTGCTCAGCTGAGTTATTTTGATTATGTAAAAGGATATTCTCAAGTAAGGATTAGCACTTATCGCAATTCTTCCATTGCCCTGACTCATTACACACATTATCAAGCAACGCTGCCGGATAGAAATTGTCAGCCCATCAAATCTGGTAATTACATCCTCAAGGTTTTCTTAAATGGGGACACTAGTAAAATGGCATTTACAAGGAGGTTCTTGGTTGCTGATACTAAATTGAACATGGGTGTACAAGTTACACAGCCTTTTAATCAACAAATTTTTCAAACACATCACCGCTTTCAAGTTCAAGTGGAAACTAAAAATGTTGATATCAGATATCCCCAGCAACAATTAAAATTGATGGTGCTGCAAAACTTCCGTTGGGACAATTTATTGATGTTGTCCAATCCAACTTTTACTAGGCAAGATATGCTTCAATACAGCAATGAAAGCGAAATGGTAATGCCTGCCGGGAAAGAATTTCGTTGGTTGAATTTGAGGAGTTTCAGGTTATTAGGTGATAGAATTACTAAACAACAAAATACAGACAGCAGTTTTAGTTTGTTTGTGAAAGAAGACTTACCGCGAATGCCTAAACAATACTTCTTTTACAAAGACTACAATGGAATGTTTATCTCAGAGACTATTGAAAACATCAATCCTTATTGGAATGCTGATTATGCCAATATTCATTTTACATATAAACCACCCGGTAACATAGCGTTCAAAGCTGGTGATCTTGTTGTGTTTGGAGAGCTCACAAACTATGGAAAAGATCCAGCTGCAACCATGAAATTTGATGAGTCAAAAGGGGTTTATGAAACCGACTTGTATTTAAAACAAGGGTACTACGATTATCAATATGCGCTCAAGGAAAAAAAAGCAGGCAAGTGGACATTTAATTCTTCTGCAACCGAACAAGATGCATGGGAAACAGAAAATGTTTATTTAGTGCTGCTTTACTTTAGGCCACTTGGCGGACGATATGATGAATTGATTGCATTAAGACAGGTGAGTAGTCAGTTTAACCGTAACATGCGATAATATTGCTTTTTTATTTATTGACTTCCTTGAATTTATTAAAATATTTTTAGGAAATGCGCTATATTTGCAGTGGCAGGTCTTACACGACCAGCTCCTGCTGAACTCCCCCAGGACCGGAAGGTAGCAAGGGTAGGTGGTTGAGCGGTGCGATGTAATAAACCTGCCATTTTTTTTGATATTACATCCCATTTTCTCTCTTATATTTTCAATGCCAAATACATGAAATTTTTTATTGATACTGCAAACCTTGCCCATATTGAAGAAGCGAACGATTTAGGAATACTTGATGGTGTTACTACAAACCCTTCTCTAATGGCAAAAGAAGGTATCAAAGGAGAAGCAAATATTCTCAAGCACTATGCTGATATTTGTTCAATTGTAGATGGAGATGTAAGTGCTGAGGTGCTTTCAACTGATTTCAAAACAATGGTTGAAGAAGGTAAAGTGCTTGCAGCAATTCACAAAAATATTGTTGTAAAAATTCCCATGATTAAAGATGGCATCAAAGCCATCAAATGGTTTACTGATAATGGAATCAGAACAAATTGCACACTTGTGTTTTCAGCAGGTCAAGCAATTCTTGCCGCAAAAGCAGGTGCAGCTTATGTTTCGCCGTTTATTGGAAGAATCGATGACAGCAGTTGGGATGGTATTGAGTTGATTGCTCAAATCGCCAACATCTTCTCAATTCAAGGTTTCGACACAGAAATTTTAGCTGCATCTATCAGAAATCCTTTGCATATTGTACGTTCTGCTGAAGCCGGCGCAAACATTTGTACTTGTCCACTCGATTCAATCCTCGGATTGCTCAAACATCCTCTTACGGATATTGGCTTGGCAAAATTCCTTGAAGACGCCAAGAAAATGTAATACAATCTTTATTTGTTAATTTTTACTTTCATCTTCTTATAAGAATGAGAGTATATTTTATTTTCCCAAAACCATGGGATATCAAACCTCAATCTTCTAAACCTTCTAAACTTTCTAAACTCTTCAACACCTTCAACCCCTTCAACTCCTTCAACTTTACAAGTTCCACCAATAATTAAATTTCAGTACAAGTGACCTACTTTTTACATTAAAAGGAGAAGGATAATAATTATCCGTATACACTATGTATAAATCAGAAGCTGGCTTGTATCTCCATTGAAAACGGGTATTTAAATTGATGTTTTTTTGTTGATTATTGTATTGAACAAAAGTTGTAAAGAATAAGGTATTTGTAAATGTTACATCAATTCTAGGGCCTACCAACCAAAAGGTAGTTTTATCCCAAGGCTGCGGCAAGCTAATGCGATTGTAGCTTGTGCTGAGTGACATACTTACATAAGGTTGAAATCGGTATCCCAAATCAGCGCTAACAAAACTTCTGGTGCCATTGGCATAATAACCACCAAAGCGAGTTGAAAAGGCATATGTAAGTAATTGCTGAGGCTTTGAAACAAACTCTGTACCTACAGCATTCCACCTATGCTTACTTCCCACAGCAAGTGTGTCTTTTCCATAATTGGTAGGATCAAATGGTTGAAGGAGTTTTACATAATCATATGCAACCCATTGTGTAAATGTTGCCTGATTTCGCAAGGTTAGGGTATAAGCCATGTACGTTGTGTTGTCAGTAAGCTTTAATTTGTCTGTGAAATAATTGAATGTGAAAAGCTTGATTCCATGACTTGTGATCTTTTTATTCTTGCTAAAAAATGTCCAAGCAGCTGATGGACTCAATTTGATATAATCCTTTCTTGGAACAAAGCCTACTTCTGCTGTATACCCTTTCCCTACATATTCTTGTTGCCAATTGAATGTCCAACGTTTGCTGCTATATTGAAGATTTGCGGCATGTACAAAATCATCTTTACTGATGTTTTTAGAAAATGATTTTAACAATATTGCCTTGCCAGTCCACAAATTATTTGCTGATGCCAAATTATATTCTAATCCCAAGTTTCTGTTGTATGGGTTTGTTTGATAGATCGGAGCCTTTTCATCTCTTTGCAGAATTTGATCTCTATTTACAAATAGAAAACCAATATTTGATCTTGCAAAAACACGTTTTTGCAAAGCCATAACTGTATAGTTTTGAGATGCGGTTTGGCTCGATAATACCCTTTCCGTCTGCATATTCATCAAGCCCATTCTCCAATCTTTGTTCAGTTTTCCACTCAATCTTGCTCCAAATTGAATTGGTGCATTCAATCC
>CANLED010000111.1 GCA_947489175.1 Chitinophagaceae bacterium
ATTTACCAAGCCCAATAAAAGTGACCCTGTATCACCCATAAAAATTTTAGCTGGATTAATGTTATAAAACAAAAAAGCTACTAAAGCAGCCGACATTGAAAATGCCAAGGATGCAAAAGGAATGTCTTTCTCCATTAAAAAAACAACACCAAAAAAAAGTGTTGAGATTAAGCCTATAACACCAGCTAAGCCATCAACTCCATCAATTAAATTAAAAGCGTTTATAATTAGTATAATGGTTAAAAAGGTAAACACAATTGATACCAGCGGATGCAGTTGAGTAATACCCAGAAACCCGTAGGCAGAAGTGAGTTTAAAATAACTTTGATTAGCAATCAAAAAGGTTGCCAATAATTGACCTCCAAATTTTTTCATAGGAGAAATCAATATAAGATCATCTTTTAAACCTAGAAAAAAAATAATCAATGAAGACGCGATAAAATATTGTATCCAAGGCGCTTGGGTAAATGGAATAAAAATACAAATAGAGAATATTAACCCAATAAAAATTCCGATACCACCCAAAGATGCTATGGGGTCTTTATGAATTTTCCGCTCACATGGAATATCAAATAATTTTTTAGCTTTCGCTATTTTTATAACGACAGGTATCGCCGTGTAGGCAATAAAAAAAGAAAGTAGTGAAATAATCAGAATTGAATCCATTATTTGTAAATGTGGTGTTCTTTGATAATAGCAACAATAATCATAGTCTATAGAATAGCTATATCTTTCACAAAATTATATAAAAAAACGTAAAAAAGAAGCCATTATTGTGTTTTATTGCAATCCATCTTATTTTATCAAATGAATTAAATAAATAATTTAGTTTTGCTTTAAAGTAAAAATAAAATGGCATCACTTCCCAATACTGCATCACAAATTAGAAGAGACATAGTTAGGATGGTACATGGTGTTCAAAGTGGACATCCCGGTGGTTCTTTAGGATGTACTGATTTTCTTACTGCATTGTATTTTAAAGTAATGGAGCACAGCCCTTCATTTAACATGGATGGAGTAAATGAGGATGTTTTTGTATTGTCTAATGGCCATATTTCCCCAGTATTTTATTCATGTTTGGCCCGTTCTGGATATTTCCCTATCAACGAACTTGGATCATTCCGCAAGTTAGGAACCCGCTTGCAAGGTCATCCTACTACGCATGAACACCTCCCAGGGGTTAGAATTGCATCTGGATCTCTTGGTCAAGGCATGAGTGTAGCAATTGGCATTGCTTTGGCAAAAAAACTAAATAACGACACCCGTACTGTATTCTCTTTACATGGTGATGGAGAACTTCAAGAAGGTCAAATTTGGGAGGCAGTTATGTTTGCCGCCCACAATAAAGTTGATAATTTTATTGCTACCATTGATTGGAACGGACAACAAATTGATGGACCTACAGATAAAGTGCTTAGCCTAGGAAATATCAAAGAAAAATTTGAGGTTTTCGGTTGGGAAACAATTGATATGCAAGGTAATGACATGGATGATGTATTGGCCAAACTTGAACAAGCAAAAAGCCTTACTGGCAAAGGAAAGCCTATTGCTATTATGATGCATACGTTGATGGGGAAAGGTGTTGATTTTATGGAAAACGACCATGGATGGCATGGAATTGCTCCAAATGATGAACAACTTGCCAAAGCACTATCTCAATTGGAAGAAACTTTGGGTGATTACTAATTTAACTGCGCAGTTGGTATGATTCTTTTGCTGCTCTTGCGGCAGGGAACCAAGATGCCAATATTCCAATTACAAAAACGGTTGATATTACGGCAATAAAATCAGCCAATACCAACTTAACCGGGTAATAATCGATTACGAAAGAAGCTCCTTCTAGTGGGACCAATTTGTAATTTATTTGCAAATAGTAAAGGGTCAACGCAATTAGAACACCTCCCCCATTGCCAATAAAAGCCAATAAGAGCCCCTCTGTTAAAAAAATGCTGTGGATTGTTTTTTGTGATGCCCCCATCGCCTGCAAGATTTGAATATCCTTTTTCTTTTCAAGTACAAGCATGCTCAAGGCCCCTATCATGTTGAAAGCTGCTACTATCAATATCAAAGAAAAAATTCCATAAATAGCCAACTTCTCAAGGCGTATGGTGTTGTAAAGCGCCTTATTTTGTTCATACCTGTTTTCCACAACAAAGCCTGAACCTAGCAATGCTAAAATCTTTTTTTTCACCTCATCAACATTCCCATAGTCATTAACACTGAGTTCTAAATAACTGAATTCATCTGATGCATAGTTTAAATAAGTTTTCAAAAACCCTATGTCGGTAAACACATACTTATTGTCAAATTCACTTTGAATGGCAAAACTCCCGGTTGGATTTACAGATGCCACTCCGAGGGCATCCAAAGGATTTAATGATTGGCCAGTCCCTTTCTTAGGGAGGTATACCGAAACAGGAAAAATAGTCCTGTCGGAGACCACACCCAATGCTTGTTCTACACCTACACCCAACACCAAACCAGGCTTTTCTGGGCTCCCTACATTAAATTGGCCACGGTACATCTTTTCGTGCACCCCAGAAACCTGTGAATAGGCACTGTCAACGCCCTTTATAACAACAATTGTTTGCAAAGATTCGTTTTGAATCAATGCTTTCTCTTCAACACCCTTCGATAAATATTTTACGCCTTCAATAGCATTGATTTTATTGAGTTGCGCTTCATCTAATGAAAAAACCTTTCCCTTGGCTGGACTAATTTTAACATCAGCGTAGTAAGATCCGTAGAGCGATTTTACAAGTGATTCAAAGCCATTGAATGCGCTTAAAATGATGATCAAGGAAGCTGATCCCACCATGATGGCACTAACACTAACCCATGAAATGATGTTAATGGCGTTGGTGGATTTCTTTGCTTTGAAATATCTCCATGAAAATTTTAAAACTGTGGAAAAGTTCATTTAGTTTTTTTCTTCTTCATTGATTTTTTTGAAGAGCTCTTCCATTTTGAAAACATAATCAAGGGTGTCGTCTAAATAAAACCTGAGTTCAGGCATCCTTCTTAATTGTTGCTTTACACGCAATCCTAGTAACCGCTTTATTTCCCCAGTTTTGTGCTCGATTTTTTCCAACAATGTTTTTGTATCCTTTACCTGAAACATGCTCAGGTATATTCTTGCCTCCAGCAAGTCTGGAGTTACTTTCACTTTAGAAATCGAAACCATTCCGCCATCGATCATATTCAATCCCATGCGCAAAAAAATATCGTTCATTTCCTCAGAGATGACACCGGCCACTTGCTTCTGTCTTTTGCTTTCTTCCATAATGATTCAGGTTGATGGATGTAAAATTAGTTACTTTTGATCCTAATTATAAAAAAACAAGTCCGCATTATAAAATGAAAAGTTTACGAATCATTTTTTCATACATCAAAAAGTATCCCAAACTGGTAGCAGGGTACTTTAGCCTTAACATCCTATCCGCTTCATTTTCATTGATTTCACTTACGATGTTAACCCCGTTCTTATCACTAATCTTTGGATTACAGGATCAAAATGGCTTTAAGACATCTAGCTTTAATCTTGGGGTCCTCACGAATTCACTTTACAATACGCTCGAGCAACTTACACAAAGTACCGAAGGAAAAATCAAAGCGTTGGGAATCATATGTACCATTTTGGTGTTATCAATTGTGCTCAAAAATATATTCCTATACCTTTCTCTTTATTTGCTTACGCCAATTAGGAACAACATCATCAATGATATGCGAACAGACATGTTCAGCAAAATCCTAGAACTGCCGGTTGGTTTTTTCAGTGACCAGAAAAAAGGTGATATCATGAGCAAACTAACAAATGATTTGCAGGATGTTGAATTTTCAACAATGAGTTTTCTAGAAAGCTTCTTCAGAGAACCTATCCTGATAACAATTTATCTGTTCGGAATGATAAGCTATAGTCCACAACTTTCTTTGTTCCTCTTGCTTTTTTTACCCGTTGCTGGATTGGTTATTGGCCGTATAGGCAGGTCATTAAAAAAAGTCTCCACAGGTGTTCAAGAAAAGTTAGGCGACATTCTTAGCACTATTGAAGAAACAATTGGAGGCATCCGTGTTGTTAAAGCATTCAACGCTGAAAAACAACAATTGAACAGGTTTAACCAAGAAAACAGGGATTTGCTAGTTATTAAAAACAAAGCCATCAGAAAAAGAGATTTGGCATCACCTGTGTCTGAAACATTGGGAATATTAGCAGTAAGTTGTGTTTTGTATTATGGTGGAAGATTGGTACTTGAGAAAGACTTTTCATTGAGTGGACCAGCATTCTTAACATTCATTGCCATCTTCACTCAGGTCATCAATCCACTTAAAGCATTCAGCACTGCTTCATATAACATAAGAAAAGGTGCAGCTAGCATAGAAAGAATTCAAAAACTCATCAAGGAAGAGCAAACCATAAAGGAAGATCCAAACCCTGTTTCAATATATTCATTTACTGATTCGATTGAATTGAGAAATGTTGGTTTTGCATATCCTGATAGAAACATTTTAACCAATATAAATTTAACAATTAAGAAGGGACAGACTGTTGCGTTAGTAGGCTCTTCAGGAGCAGGTAAATCAACACTTGCAGACCTGATACCACGCTTTCACGACGCCACTGCTGGTGAGGTTTTGATTGATGGCATAAACATCAAAAAATATGCCTTAAAAGACCTACGCAGCTTGATGGGGATTGTAACACAGGAACCCATTCTTTTTAATGATTCTGTTGAAGCCAATATTTCATTGGGAAATATCACTGCAACTGAAGAACAAATTATGGACGCAGCCAAGGTTGCCAATGCCCATGTTTTTATTGAAAAAAAGGAAAACGGCTATCATACGGTTGTAGGAGACAGGGGATCTAAGCTCAGTGGAGGCGAAAGACAGCGTTTAACAATTGCCAGGGCTGTGTTAAAAAATCCACCGATTTTAATACTTGATGAGGCAACTTCTTCACTTGATACAGAAAGTGAAAAATGGGTACAAGATGCTATCAACAACTTAATGAAAGACAGAACAAGCATCATTATAGCACATAGGCTTTCTACCGTTCGCCATGCAGATGAAATAATAGTATTGCATGAAGGACAGATAGCAGAACGGGGTAAGCATGATGAGCTAATGAGCCAAGATGGAATTTACCATAAATTGGTGTCAATGCAGGAAATGCGATAAGTAATGCAACAAACTAAAGCAAGAGATAGCGATAACTATCTCTTGTTCATGCCCATCTTAGATTCCATGCTCAATGTTGCGTGAGGAACGGCCCTTAAACGAGCTTTGTCAATTAGTTTACCACTAACACGACAAATACCGTAAGTTTTATTTTCAATACGAATCTTAGCTTTTTCTAGTTTTTCGAGGAAATCAAGTTGACGAGCAGCCATTTGACTAAGTTGCTCTCTTTCCATGCTTAAGCTACCATCTTCCATGGTCATGTACCTGTTGTCAGCATCTCCACCACTCATTGAATCTTTTCTGGTGATGAGTCCATTTAAGTAAGATAACTCTTGCTTTGCTGCATTCAACTTGTTTTGGATAAGTTCCTTAAACTCAGCAAGTTCAGCATCACTATATCGCATAGAAGGAGCTGTAGAAATAATTTCATTTTCTGCATCCAACACAGAACGGGTGAATTCAGGTTCATATTTACGTGAAGAAGTGCTATTGATTTTAGGCATGGCGACCACTTTATTCTCCTTTTTTGCTTCCTTTTCTCTCAAAGCCTTACGAACTAATGCTGGACTACTTGCAGGCTTGCTGGTTTCAGCGAATCTTGTTTCTGGAGAAACAGCAGGTAATTTCTTTTTTTCTGGACGTGTAGAAGGTGCCTTTTGAGGTGGAGTTGGTTTTTTAGCTGGCGCAACTACTTCAGGAGCTGCTTTTGATGCAGCTGGCTTTGATGTAGCGGCTTTTGCTGGTGCCGTTTTTGCAGCCGCTGCTTTTGTAGGAGCAGACTTTGTTGGTGCTGCTTTCGTGGCGGCCGACTTTTCAGATGGTGTTTTTGAAGGATCAGCTTTTTTCACGGGAGCAGACTTCGTAGGAGCCGCTTTTGTAGCTGGTGCTGATTTTTTTACTGTAGAAGCGTCCTTAGTTTCGGTTGTTTTTTTTGTTGCCATTGTGCTTACCCGTTTTTTGTTACATTAATTTTCAGTGAGATCCCGTTGATATCTGTCTCTTCACCTTGTTCCAACACATCAAAAAACAGAATCTTGTCAGCTAAAATTTCGGCGCAAATATATGCATTAAATTGTGTAAATGCGGATTCCAAATTTGGATGACGCTGAATTTCTACCTTTATGCGGTCGGTTAAGGCTAAATCTAGGTCTTTTCTGATCTTTTGAACCCTATTTACTAGCTCTCTAGCACTTCCTTCTTGCTCCAACTCTGGTGTCAATGAAACATCCAATGCAACTGTCAATGCATTTTTAGACGCTACCATCCACCCCTGCACATCTTCGCTTTGTATATCAACTTCATCCTTCAACACTTGAAGAATTTCACCATCTACAGAAATCTCAATTGATCCCAATGTTTCTAAACTGCGGATCTCAGGTTGGGAAAGGTTTGCAATAGCAACAGCCGCCAATTTCATCTTACCACCTAATTTCTTCCCTAGAATTACAAAATTTGCCTTGACTTTTTTTCTGATAAAATCATTATCCGCGGGAAGATATTC
>CANLED010000112.1 GCA_947489175.1 Chitinophagaceae bacterium
TTTGTATCCTTTATTGCCTGCACAAAAATTGAATATTCTGGCTTTGCTTCAAGTTGCTTAGCAATGGTCATCGAGGCTGGCACCAACACTTGGTTCAATTCATGGATATAACCATTGCCAACCTTTACATTCGATTTTGTTACAATTGCCTGCCTGTTGATGTTGTAGTTTGAAGATCCTGATTTGAAATCAACTCCAGTCACAAGATATTGACCAAACATGGTTGGAACTGGCAACTTACCGTCTTTAAAAGAACCTGTTGTGATGGTATCCACAAGCAAATGAAATTTCACCATGTTCTTAAGTGTTTCTAAATCGGCAGTCTCCACTGAGTTTGTGCCTAACTTAGTCAACCAAGCTGAAACGCCACTATTAGTTGGAGCAAAACAGGTATATGATCCGTATGCATTTAGAAAATTATCGTATTCCGTTCTTGCCAAAATCTTTCTGAACAATGAAAAAGAATCAATGTTTTTATCCAAATAGCCGACAATATTAACATCTTCAGTTGTGCCTATTTTAAATTCCAACTTTTTACAACTGTTCATGCTAAAACCCGCAATCAATAGGGATGCAGCGAAAAAATAATATATAATTTTTTTATTCATGATTAACAATTGAGTTATTTATAAAAAGGGTTTTGTACCAATAGTTTATTGGTTTGCATTTCGTAAAGAAAGATGGGCATGTAGTGACTGTTCTTATCTCTCAATTTGTTGATTGCCGCTTGTTGCCTGTCTGATGGTACACTTATGCGGGCTGAATTGAGCAAGAATATAATGTCTTGATAATTATTTCGTTTTGCATTCCTCAACAAATCATACCAACGCTTACCTTCAAAGGCAAACTCCCGCTGGCGTTCCTGCAAGATGTATTCAGTCATAGCTGTTTTACTGGTAGAATCCATGGTCTGACTGAAATCAAAAGCCTTTGCACGCTCTCTAATAGTTTTCACCAACCGAGATGCTTCAATGGGTTGATTGAGTTGATTGATGGCCTCTGCTTTCATCAACAAAACATCAGCATACCGGTAAAAAATCCAATGAGCATAAGATTGATCAGGGGCTCTTGTTGATGTTCCAAATCCATTGGCTCCGATGTATTTCCAAATCGCCAAATCGGATGCTCTGAGCGATACACCATCACCTCGCTGATCTACAAGTGGCACGGCATTGAGCAAGTCCACACCAAAAACTTCATCCATCAAATGCGGTGCAGCTCCCCATCTCCTTGTGTTGGCAACATGCATAAAATAAAATGGATTCAATTTCTGTGCATCAAACTGCAGTTCAAAAATACTTTCGTTGGAATTGCCTTCATAATAGATTTCAGTGAACAAATTTGAATTTCCTCCTATCAAACCAAAATTCTTTGAATTAATCACTTTATCACACTCAGCTGCTGCTTCAGTGTATTTCTCCATCCACAAATACACATCTGCAAGGATGGTATTTACAGTATAACGGGTAACCCTTCCCTTGTCGGCATCCAATGCCCCATAAGTTGTTGGCAAACTTTTTTCGGCCTCGGTAAGATCTTTTACCACCTGAATAAAAATGCTGTCTTGGGTTGACTTAGGTATGGGTTTGATGTCTTCATCGCTGATGGTTGCATCGAGCTTCAACGGCACATCCTTAAAGGTTCTTGCCAAATAGAAATACATCAATGCGCGGATTGTCAACGCTTCTCCAGTAGCCCTTTTCAAATGAGTTGTTGAAAAGGTATTGTCTTTCACCAACACACCAGGAGCTAACGCGATTACGGTATTGCAATAATTGATGGTCTGATACACACTTCTCCAATTGGCATAAATATTGGTGGGAAGAATATTCAGGTTGACAATATCATATTCACTGTCGTTCGCCCTAAACCCAGGCGCAACCATATCGCCCCTCGTTTCACCCCATATAAAAAAATATTCTGCAAGAGACAAATCATTTCCGGTGCTTCCGAGCATTGACGCATAAATTCCTGTAACAGCTGCATCAACTTGTTCTTTGGTCTGCCAAAACTCTTCGCGCACAATACCATCAAGCGGTTTTAGGTCGAGGTATTTTTTACAAGAGATACTGCCGAAAACCACAATTGTGAGGGCGATATATATAATTGACTTCTTCATTTTTGGGGTCCTATTAATTTTCTAAAAAATTATTTTTTCAATCGTTCAGATTAGAAGCCTGCCACCAATCCTATGGTAAAAATTCTGGCAGGTGGTGTCATGGAATAATCATAGGCTATCCTAAATGGATCTGCACCGGTTGCACTTACTTCAGGATCTTGCCCTGTATACCTGCTTAAGGTGAAGAGGTTTTCCCCCGTGATATATGCACTGATGGTCTTCATTTTGAACTTTGACAAAACCTTTTTGTCGAATGTATACCTTACCGTTAATGATCGGAACCTTACAAAAGAAGCATCTTCCACATATCTGTCACTTCCCAACCAATTATATCCTCCTGCAATTACCGCTCTTGGAATGTCGGTTACATCACCTTCTTTCCTCCAACGCCTCAATGTTGCAGTACTTTGGTTATCAAAATAATACATATTCGTTGTACTCAACTTTGTTCCATTGATGATATTATACCCATAACGGAAGTTGAAAAATGTAGATACTTTCAACTTGTCCTTCCACGTAAATGATGGTCCAAATCCACCTGAAAGCTTTGGATTGCTGTTTCCTAGGTAAACAATATCCATGTAATTGATATTTCCATCATTGTTGATGTCCTCATAAATGGCATCCCCTGGCTGGAAAACATAATCGATATTGGGATAATTAAATCTCATGTAAACGATTTGTCCATTTGGACCAATGATCTGCTTTCCTGTATTGCTTTGAGCGATTGTTGCGGCCTTGTCTTTATATACTCCTTTATACTTGTAACCGTAAAAAGAACCAAATGGATTGTCAACCTGTAACAACCTTATATAATTCCCCAACTGTGTTGCGTCTCCTTTGCTGCTTGGATAAAATTCTGATATCTCACGGATGATATTCTCATTGCGTGAAATATTAAAATCGAACCCAAAACCCCAATTTTTTTTCTTAATGGGGGTCGTCCATACGGCAACTTCCCAACCTCTGTTGTCCAACGTTCCTACATTCAGGTTCACGCTATTGAACCCTGTAAATGAAGCAATTTGAAGTCCATCAAAATAAAGGTCTTTCGTTCTATTTCTATAAACCTCTGCATCCATCCTTATCCGGCCTTTGAAAAAAGAAACATTTGCACCGAGGTTAGTTCCATTTATTGTTTGCCACCTAAGATTTTTCAACTCCATTGATGCTGGATAAACCCCACTTTGTCCTAAATAACTCCAGTTATATGTTGAATAGCGGTTGTAAAAAGTGTAATCGTATCTTGGCGCTTCCCCACTTTGTCCATAACTCGCCCTTAAGCTTAGGTCGTCTAAATTCTTGTATTTTTCAAAAAACTTCTCGCCAGAAACCCTCCAACGCATTGATATAGAAGGGAATAGACCGTATTTGTAATTTGGTCCAAACCTTGAATTTCCATCGCCTCTCAATCCTGCATTGATGATGTATTTGTCTTTATAAGAGTACTGTGCACTAACCACAGCACCCACACTTCTTGTTTCAGTTGTATTTGAAAATGCACGCAACTCTTCATTTTGTGTTCTTGATGCATTTGAAGGATCTGTAAGCAAAGATGATGCTGTATTAGATGTCATTAATTCCTGACTCAATGCTTTGTAGTCATTTGTTAAGATGCTCAAGAAACTGACAAAAGAATGGTTTCTGTTTTTTAATTGTGGTGTATAAACCAAGTTCGACTTCGTGCCCACGCTAAACAAGTCAATATCTCCATCGTATGCCCTGTTTACTACTGTTTCGATATTTGGCCTTCCTGTTGCGATTTGTGGAAGGAAACTCTGATTTTTTGTGTTGTTGATATCGAACTGTACGTCAAAGGTTGCTTTTAAAACTTTTTTAATGATGTCGTAGTTCATTTGAAAACGAGGTACAATACGCTCTCCCAAAACATTGTATTTTGCCTTTGCTGCCATGGCTACCGGATTATAAATACGGCTGTACTGTCCTTGCACGTTGGCTGCAGGTGAAAAATAGTTGGGTGATAGATTTCCCAACTCATCGTATTCAAACACACTCATATTAGGCATTTTGATGTAGGCTACACCACGTATAGCACCATCTCTTGCACTTAAATAATTCCTATTTTGGTCTGTATGGGTATAGGCTATGCTGGTGAAAATCTTGATTTTTTCAGATATGTTATAATCCAAATTAATCCTTGTGTTGATTCTTTTCAAGTCTGTTCCCAATGTGGTACCTACCTGATCAAAATATCCAATTGATGCGAAATACCTTGCCTTTTCTCCTCCACCATTCATGCTTACCGTATGATCTTGGAGTGCTCCAACACGAGATATTGCATCCACCCAATTTGTATTGTTGCTGTAGTTATTATACCAATACGGATCATTCGGATCATAATTAAATTCCCTTACATTCTGACTGTTCAACGTTGATCCATTTCTGTTGATGAAGGCTTCCGGTATCAATGTTGAATACTGGTCTCCATTCAACATTGGGATGGGAGCTGGCAAAAACGAAGAAGAACCTTTGAATGTGTATGTTATGGATGGTTTCCCTATGCTTCCTCTTTTGGTTGTGATCACCAAAACTCCGTTTGCTGCCCTTGAACCCCAAATCGCCGTTGCCGCTGCATCTTTCAACACAGTGATGTCTTTAATATCTGCTGGTGATATGTTTAACAACTGCGCATATCCCTGCTCATCAGCAGTTCCAAAATTAAAATCACCTGGAATCTCAGTATCATAAGGCATTCCATCAACCACAATCAGTGGCGTTCCGGTACTGCTGATTGAAGAGACACCACGTATCCGGATATTCATTGCGGCTCCTGGATCTCCACTCGTTGCAGTGATGTCTACACCACTCAAACGTCCTTGTAAAGCCTGATCGATACTCACCGCTTGCAACTCTTCAAGGTCTTTTGCATTTATTTTTACCGAAGCCACTGTTTGATTTCTCTCGTTGATTGGAAGCATCCCATTGTCGATTACCCTGTTGGCTACAATCACCACTTCACCTAGATCACCAGAAGCGTCCTCTAATTGAAAATTGATGGTTGTTGCACCACCGATGGCCCTTGTAATGGATTTGTAACCAATGTTTGAAACACTGATTTTATTTTTTGGATTGATAATCTTCAACACAAAATTTCCGGCAATATCGGTTGATGCCCCTTTAACAATCCTTCCTTCTGCATCGATCTCAGTTACAGAAACACCGGCAATGGCTTCCTTGGTTTTTTTATCCGTAATCTTTCCGCGAATGATAAGCTTTGCTGTTGCATCTTGGGCAAAAACAGACTTGCCCACCATACCTACAGATGAAATCAATAACAGCAAAAACAATTTCTTTATATACGTCATAAAGTAAATATTAGAATGAGTTTAATTATTGTACTTTAAATAATTGTCAATCAGATGTATCGTACATCGGTTGCTTAAAAAATTACTGCTTGCTAGGATAACTTTTGAATTCCTGCTGCTCATATCTGTTAGAGACATCACATTCAAAGCAGAATTGTTTACAAAAACATTGTTGGGATCTCCATTTCCTGTCTTTTGAAGCGTTTCATAAGAACCACTTTCAAGTCCATCTGTTCCAACTGTCTTTTTGTTTAAGATGTGCGCATAGATGAATTTAACAACCAACTCTCTATCTGCTGGCGTAGTTGGATTAAACAAGGGAACCTTATTGGGTGCTACACCTGTTCCTGGCAACAAACCTGCATTTACAGCAGCTCTGATGGCACTGTTGTTCGGGATAAACATGGTATAAAAAGTTCCTGATGCTACAGAGGTTATATCACCCGTAGCCAATGTATAAATGCTTGAATTTCTCAAAAACTGCCAATATGAATTAAATTCTGAAGTTGCGGGTGTTCCGAGTAATTCAATGTGTTTCCCAATTGTTTTCTCACTGAAATTGATAATTCTATCTATATAATGCACCGTTCCGTTTTGGGCTGATTCTGAGGAAAGAACCTTTGCAACATTTCCCACATCAAAGTTTCCTGACCCCAGGACAGTATTGTTTCCGTATTTTACAAACTCCCCGCTGAAGGTATTTGCTACACCATTTGAGGCAGTACTTTTGATGTCAACTTGGGGTACAATGTGCATATTGATTACCCTGAGCAATCTAACCAAGGCGGATGAACCGGTAAGTTGCGTGCCTCCTGCTGGTGGTATATATCTCCACTGGTTATTGATGTTGTTGTCAACCGTTGGATCCGCATAGTATCCTGCGGCATTCAACACGGCATTGCTGACCAAAAACAGCGTGTACTTCTGTCGTACATTTGAAACCTGAAACTTCAATTCCTGGTTCAACAAACTGGTCATCATCGTATAATTCGGGTTTAAATATGCCTTTCCATAAACACTGCTGAACACATTAGCTTCTTGTACTTTTTTCGTTCCGTAGAATATGGCATTACTGAGAACCTTCTTTTCAACAATATCGGTAGATGAACTAAACCTTGCCTCTTCGCCCAAATAATTGAAAGTCGTAGCAAACTTGCTTGGCCAAACAGCACTTTGCCACATGTGGGCATTTACAAAATCATAAATGATGTTGATTGGCATTGCCGCTA
>CANLED010000113.1 GCA_947489175.1 Chitinophagaceae bacterium
GCACAATCTTCAATGCCAGCAGGCGATAAGCCCATCAATTATCTTGAAATACTGCTCATCATCACAGCAATCGTATTTGTATTTGTCATTTGGATTTTATCTCAGGTGTTGGTTACATTGTCAAGATCCATCTTGAAAAAAAACCAAGGCAATCGATTGACAAAATCATTGATGCTTATTCTTCTTTCATCAGTACTCTCCTCTGTAGCCCAATCGCAGTCAACCACAATAGCAACAGAACTGCCAAGAATCAACAACTACGGAGGATTGTCTGAAATGAATTTCTATGCGCTGGCAACAGTAATTGGATTAGAACTGATTGTGATTTTATTTTTATCGTTCATGGTAAAACGCTCTTTTCGGGAATTTACTGGACAAGCAGATGCAGCGTTGGCAACAATAAGGAAACCGTTAAAAATAACAGCGCTGTGGAATAAAATCGATAAAAACTGGATGACAAAAGCAGTGCCTCTTGAAGAAGAAGCAGACATTCTATTAGACCATGATTATGATGGAATCAAGGAGTTAGACAATGCCCTTCCTCCATGGTGGAAATATGGATTCTACATCACCATTGTTATCGCAGTAATCTATGTATTTAATTTTCACGTTTGGGGCATTGGTAAAAATCCAGAACAAGAATATGCGGAAGAAATGATGGAAGGAAAACGAATCGAAGAGTTATACAAAGCCAAAACAAAAGACCTCGTTGACGAAAACAATGTAGTTATATCAGATGCTGCAGGGATTGAAACCGGTAAAATAATGTACACCCAATCGTGTGTAGCTTGCCATGGAACCAAGGGAGAAGGTGGCATCGGTCCAAATCTTACAGATGAATTTTGGATACACGGTGGAGCCATGAACAACATTTACAATACCTTAAAAATTGGTTACCCAGAAAAAGGAATGCAGTCATGGCAAACCATGTTCAGTCCCGTTCAATTAAAAAATCTCGCTAGCTATGTTAAATCAATCAAAGGAACTAATCCTCCAAATGCAAAAGCACCGCAAGGAATAATTTTTTCTGATGAAAAAAAATCAACTACCGATAGCACATCCACAAAAACAGGAGTGACTCCTCAATAACATGATTGGAGAAAATAAAAAAGATGAAATTATAAATCAGGGTTTTAGAGACGCTGTTGCAACCATTGATCAAAAAGGTAAACGCAATTATATATTTCCTAAAAAGCCTAAAGGAAAACTATACAACAAAAGAACCCTTTTTTCAATCTTCTATTTGATCATCTTTTTTTCACTTCCATGGATCAAAGTAAATGAAGAACCATTTATCATGTTGAATATCCTGGAAAGGAAATTCATCATATTTGGACAAATATTTGGGCCGCAAGACTTCTTCATATTTGCATTGGGCATGCTTACGTTTTTGGTATTCATCATCCTATTTACCGTCATTTTTGGCAGGGTATTTTGTGGATGGGCTTGTCCACAAACCATCTTTATGGAAATGGTTTTTCGGAAAATTGAATACTGGATTGATGGTGATTATACAAAGCAGCAACAACTGAAAAAAATGCCTTGGAATGGATATAAAATAAAAAAGAGGGCAACCAAAATTGTCATATTCTATATCATATCCTTCCTCATTGCCAACTACTTCATGGCATACCTGATCAGCATGGATGAGTTGTTGCATTATGTTGATCAAGGAATCGCATCACATGCTGGTACATTTGCTGTATTGATTGGTTTTACAACCATTTTCTTCTTTGTGTATTATTGGTTTAGAGAACAAGTTTGCATAGTTGTTTGTCCATACGGCAGGCTTCAAGGTGTGTTGTTGGATAAAAAATCAATTGTAGTTGCATACGATTATATCCGTGGAGAACCCAGGGGTAAAAAAGCAACTACTGAAAAAGAAATTGGCGATTGCATTGATTGCAAAGCCTGCGTCAGGGTTTGTCCAACCGGCATTGACATCAGAAATGGCACGCAACTTGAATGCATCAACTGTACTGCCTGCATTGATGCCTGTGATGAAATCATGGAAAACTTGGGTAGACCAAAAAAGTTGATACGACTTGCTTCGGAAAACAACATTGTCAAAAAAGAAAAGCTAAAATTAACAACTAGAATTATTGCCTATTCGTTCGTGTTGCTGTTTATTGCATCAGCCTTGGCAACGATGCTGATTACAAGAGATGATGTTGACATTACTGTGTTAAGAACCCAAGGAATGATATACCAAACATTGCCAGGTGGATATACAAGCAATCTTTACACAGCAAGGATGTTCAACAAAACGCATAATGAAATTACGCTCACAGTAAGCATCCCTGAAGACGAAGGAACCATTGAAGTGATTGGAAAACAACCTACAATTGGTAAAGAAAGTTATGCGATTATCACTTTTATCATCAAGAAAAAAACAGATAAAATAACGAACAGAAGATCCGATGTTTTTATTGACTTTTTTATCAACGGAAAGAAATTGACAAGAAAGAAAACATCCTTCATCGGACCAATAGGTGCTTAAAAAATAAATTATGAAAATGAATTGGGGATATAAAATATTGATTGTTTATTTAGTTTTTGTGATAGGGATGTTGACATTGGTATATATGTCATCGATGGAGAACAAGGACCTAGTAAGTGAAAACTATTACGAGGAAGAAATCAAATATCAGCACATCATAGATGAGTCTGCAAATACGGCATCGCTGTCTTCAGAACCAGTCATCAACAGAAATAAAAATATCGTTAACATCATTTTTCCAGCAGAATTCACCCTTGAAAAAACAGACGGAGATTGGGTATTGTATTATGCAGCAGATAAATCAAAAGATGTGCAAGGAAAACTTAATGTTGTTAATGGAGAATACAGCATTGAACTGCCTGATTATGCAACTGGCACGTATCAACTAAAGTTGAAATGGCAGGCTGCGGAAAAAAAGTACTACTACGAAAAAGTAATCACGTTATAAGATGCAATTGGAGTTTTTGATATCAGCACTTTTAATTGGCGTAGCAGGAAGCCTGCATTGCGTGGGCATGTGTGGGCCACTTATGTTATCAAACGTACTTATTCATGAAAATCTAAAGGAATCAATCATCAGATGGAATTTCTATCACCTAGGCAGAATTTTGATTTACGCTGTGTGGGGATTTCTTTTCGGATCGATAGGAATTTCCATAAAATGGTTTGGAATGCAACAAAATATTTCAGTGGCACTTGGCTTAGGCATCTTAAGCACGATGCTGCTGATAAGAATTTTTCCAACAGTAGAAATCAAGCTACAAAAATTGATTCCCTTTACAATGTTGTCGAAAAAATTCTATCCAAAAAATGGTTCGTCAATAAAAAGTGCTTTTGTTGGTGGACTATTGAACGGCATATTACCTTGTGGATTAGTATATATAGCATTGGCAGGAGCAACAGCCATGCAAAACCCCATTAAGGGTTCAATATTTATGGCAGCGTTTGGCATAGGAACACTGCCCATGCTGATATTGGTGCTAATAATTGGATCAAAACTGCAATTATCTGTTAGAAAGTATTTTATCAAATGGTATCCAATCATAATTGGCTTGATAGGCATCATGCTAATTATTAGGGGTTTGAATTTAGGCAGTTTGTTGAGTCCTGCATTGATAAAAAACAGCAGAACCATCATACAATGCGCCATACATTGATCAAACTCATTTTTTTGAATGATTGTAGATCTATTTTTCTGGACAATCTAACACGAGATTTGTTTTAGGAATTTATTAATCACTTAAAAATTTAAAATTATGTCAGGAAACGGAAGAACACTCACCAGACAAAGCCTTTTAAAGCCTACAGTATTTGATGAACTTTTTAAACCATGGACTCAATTATTTGACGACAGGTGGCCTTCGGCAACCCAGCTTCCTGCCGTTAATATCAGAGAAACAGACAATGAATATGAAATTAGATTGGCTGCACCTGGTTTAGAAAAAAAAGATTTTAAAATTGATGTGAACGGAACACTCATTACAATCAGTACAGAAAAAGAAGAAAAAAGGGAAGAAGTTGAGGAATCTTATACTAGAAAAGAGTACAGCTATTCCACATTTACAAGGTCGTTTACACTACCAGACAACATCGATAGCAACAAGATTGATGCAAGTTATGTAAATGGCGAATTAACATTGCTGCTTCCAAAAAAAGAAGAAGCAAAAAAATTAGCACACCAAAAAATCAGTGTCCATTAATGATTAACACACCTGTCCGCTTAGGCGGACAGGTTTTTTTATAAATAAAGGCTCATGACAGTTCATAACAAAATGATTAGCAGCACTCAAAATCAATACCTTTTTGAAACCATTTCATGGATAAGACTCATTGAATATCTTAAACAAGAAAATACAATTATGAAAAACAGGTTGTCGGAAGTAATAGAGGAAATAAACGACAAACACAATTTAGCATTGGCAGAACATTTCCAAAACCTATTCATCATCAAGGATGATTTTTTTGATCATGTGCTTCATGACCTAAATAAAGAATCTGAAAAATGGAAAATAAATTCAATTGAGGATTCATTTACAAATGAATTAATTAAAACATACTTGTATTTGAAAGATCAAATTGATTTTATTGAAAAAGATTATATCACGATAAAAAAAGATTATTTCACTTATTTATCTTCATTATCTTCTGAATCCAACCCTATCAATTAAAAAGGTTCAGTAGTTTTTTCTCATTTATCAACACAATATTTCCGTCTTTAATATCAATCAATTTTTCTGATTTAAAATCGCTCAACGTTCTAATCAAAGACTCTGTTGCCGTGCCGGCAATATTTGCAAGGTCTTCGCGAGAAATATGAATGGAAAAAGGAACTGCACCATCTCCGAATTTTTTCTTCAACATAATTAACGCATCAGCAACTCTTTTCCTGAGTGAATTGTATGCTAGTCCCAACAATTGATTTTCTTTATCGGCGATGTTACCTGCTAGAATTTGAATAAATTTTTTCATTACAATAGGATTTTCTTTGATCAATTCATCAAATTCCTCCCTAGGTATAACCGCCACTTCAGCATCTTCAAGAGCCTCTGCAGTTTCTTTATACGTTGTATTTTCAAGCAAAGGCAAGTACCCAAAATATTCGCCTTCACCGAAAAGACCGATCGTTAAATCTTTGCCATCGTCATTCGATTTAAACAACTTTACTTTCCCCTTTTGTACAAAAAATAACCTGTTGGGATGATTGCCTTCGCTGTAAATAACATGTTTCTTTTTGTAAAGATTTACATTTCTGTTAACAGACAATTCCGCGAGTAAGTCTAACCTTCCAATATCTTCCATAAGGTTTTTTACACCTTGCTGATTTGATTCATATTTTTTTCGAAGTATGCTTATTTTTTTCAAACGAAGTTCGATCGCATTAAGCAATTCCAATTCGGTGAAAGGTTTAGTTATATAATCATCTGCGCCCATTTCCATTCCTTTACGAAAATCTTGGCGTTCTGTTTTTGCTGTTAAAAACACAAATGGAATATCCTTTAGTTTTTCATTTTTATTCAAAAGATGCAACACACCATAGCCATCCAATACAGGCATCATGATATCGCATATAATCAAGTCTGGCGTATCAGCCAAGGCCTTTTCGATGCCTAGTTTACCATTTTCGGCAGTAAGAACACGATAATTAGCCAGCTCGAGAATTTCAGCTGTATTTTCCCTTATTTCCAAATTGTCTTCGATCAATAGAATGGTGTTCATATATTAAACTTTAGATTAAACTTCGTTCCTTTTTCGAGTTCGCTATCCACCTCTATGGTGCCGTTCATGAGTTCAACGTATTTTGATACGATATGAAGTCCTAAACCTGTTCCTTGAATATTAATTACATTTTTACCCCTAAAAAATCTTTCAAACAAATGTTTTTTATCTTCATCAGCAATGCCTAATCCTTCATCCCTGATATCAATAAAAACATTACCTCCTGCAACATGACTGTTTACGTAAATAGATGCATTTTCAGTAGAAAATTTAGATGCATTCGAAATCAAATTAATCATGATATTCCTTAGAAGTGAAAGGTCAAGGCTAATTTGCATATCTCCAGCATGGTTGTAATACATGTGCTGCCCCACTTTCAGGATAGGGCTTATTTCACTGATGATGAGATTCAGCTGTTCTTTTAAGTTAAATTTTGAAAAATGAACTTGTATTTTACCCTCTTCGATTTTCCCCAAGGATAGAAATTCATTAAGAATGTCTGTTAAATTGCTAACGGCTGAATGAATGCGCTGGATATGTTTATCTCGCTTATCTTGATCTGAAGATGCAGTATATTTAGCTATTAAGGAAACAGATGATAAAATGGTACTCAGAGGAGTTCTGAATTCGTGTGAAGCCATGGAAACAAAACGAGATTTAAGATCACTGAGTTCCCTTTCTTTGCTTAAAGCCATGGTTAAATCATCCCTTGATTTCTCAAGGTTTGTCAATGCTTCTGTCAACTCTTGTGTTCTCAATTCTACTTTATTTTCAAGCTCTGCATTCAATTCCTCAATTTCTTTTTTCGCCCTCTCCATTTCTGAAGTTTGACTTTTCATTGTATCCTCAATCTTTTTCCTTTGTGTGATGTCAATAATGAAACAAATCACAAACTGCTCTTGCTCGATTTGATAATGGCCAAGGCTAACT
>CANLED010000114.1 GCA_947489175.1 Chitinophagaceae bacterium
CTCTTCAACCTCTTCAACCTCTTCAACCTCTTCAACCTCTTCAACCTCTTCAACCTCTTCAACCTCTTCAACCTCTTCAACCTCTTCAACAGACAATTACTCCAAATTTCAAAAAGTCAATTTCTCAATTTACGACTTTAATTCAACTATTCCTATCGTTTTGGAATATGATTATTTATTCATCTGAGAGTGGTCGGATGCGTATCTTTTGTGTTAAATTTGCAGATTAATCTAAATCGAAATATGTCTCTATCGCATTTACTGAAATTTGTGTACAATAACGGAACGGATGATGTCATCCGCAGGGGAAAGAAAATTCATGCGATTGGTTTCGTAGAGTTCTTAGAGCACGATGATTTGCTGGGTTCAGTAGTTTTCCGGGTAAAAGACGACAACTACAGTACATTTTATAAAGTGTATGTTCAAAAGTATAAGGATCCCCGAGCCATGACACTGAGGTGTTCTTGTCCTTATAATATTGGTGAAATATGCAGGCATGAAACGGCAGCTTTGTTGCAGCTTCAGGATTTGGTTGACAAAAACATGTTAGGTGACAGGATAATGCGGTATGACCAGAAGCATACTGTCATCAAAATGAAAGCCATTGAATTAAAAACCATCAGGTTGTTATCCGCGCCAGATGCTGGTGAAAAGTCAGATGGCATACTTAGAAAGGGTAAGGCTATAATTGTCAGTGCAAAGGATGAAAGGATAGAGGCAAAATTTGACATTGAGGGCGAAATATTTCCTGTTGTTATCCAAAGAAATTTAGAGAGAAATTTTGATACTTCTTGCAAGTGTACTGAACTCAATCATCCCCTTTGCATTCATAAGACAGCCCTTTTTCTTCAGCTGGTAAATTCTTTTGGGGCGCATTATTTTGATACCATCAGAAACTTTGACAAGGAGAAGAATAAGTTGCTAGGTATCTACGGCTATAGCATGGATGAACCGGATTGGGATAAGAAATTTGAATTTACGTATAAAGACGGAAAGCCATTTTTGCGTGTATTGGATCCAACGGTTAAGAGGGTAACAGCACCAGTAGTAGAGGTTTCAGCATATAAAAAGCAAGAGATAAAAGAGCCTGAGGTTGAAGTAGTAAAAGAGACAGGTCCGAATGTGCACAGGCTGGGTGTGGTATTTGCAGAAGCTCCAAAAAAATATCCTGGATTTTCAATAGAGCTTGTTTCTGGAGATTTTGATGAAGAAGAAATGGTGTTTGTGGGCAAGGTAGAAAAGTTAGACCTTGTAAAATATGTGCCAACTACAGGCATGAAAACAGAAGATATTTCCTTGTTGAATTCCGTTAGAAAGATTCAACATGCAGAGATTGACAAATACCTAAGTAGAAATTCCCCTTTTTCAGGTATATGGGAAAACATCATTCAATCAACAGAAGAAGGATTACCAGCAGAAACCACCTCATTGATTGATGAGTACCTCTATCCAAAACTCGTAAAGCTATTCGAAGAAAATGCTGAACATACTGCATTTATGATACTTCCTGCAGGCAAGAATTTTACCACGGCCAATTTAAAAAAAGTGGGTGTGGGGGTTGATGGAATGCATCCCTCTCTCCAGGTGATTCAAAGTCCAAAAAATGTTGAAATAATTCCGAAAGCGATTGTAAGGGAGTGGGATATCGAATTTAGTGCCAATGAATGGACACCTTCATTGGTTGCTTTGTTTAACAATACACTTTACAATTGGAATTCTTTTGAAGACTATCAATCAATATCAGCATTTCTTCCAGCAAAAAAGCAGAAGGCATCTAAAACTGTTTGGCCTGATTACCTTCAGATGAATGTGTTGCCATTTGCCCGTACCTATAAAGTAGATTTTGAGAAATCATTTTTAAGCAATTTGTTTGAAGGAAAGCCAGAATTGCGTTTGCTGTTGCAGGAAAAGAGTGATTACTTGGTTTTTGTGCCTGTATTTATTTACCAGGGTTATGATGTTAAATATTCGGACAAAGAAACAATTATCATTGCTGATGGCGGCATGATAAAAATGATACGCCGAGATGTAGAAAAAGAGCAAGTGTTTTTAAGGAACCTGACTTCATTGCATTCGAATTTTATTAAAACAGACAATAGTTTCAACCTTGTGTTGAAGGGGGCAGATGTTTTGAAAAACAATTGGTTTTTCTTGTTTATGGATTCTATGAGAGAATCTGATGTGCCTGTTATTGGATTTGATGTATTGAAAAATTTCAGGTTCAATACAGCCAAGCCACAAACAAAGATTTATATCAGCAGTGATGTAGATTGGTTTGATGCTAAAGTGAATGTTGTGTTTGGGGACCAGCAGGTGAGTATAGAAGAAATCAAGAGGGCCATTACAAACAAGCAGCAATTTGTTCAATTGAATGATGGAACACTGGGCATCTTGCCAGATGAGTGGTTGAAGAAATATTCATTGTTATTCAGGGTAGGTGAAGGGAAATTGGATAAGTTAAGGTTGTCAAAATTTCACCTGAGCGTAATCGATGAATTGTATAACGGGATAGATGAATCTGAGGTGATGATTCGCCTAGAAGAGAAATATGAGCGATTGAGAAGTTTCAACAGAATTAAGGAGGTTGATCCACCAGCACAGTTGGCACATATTTTACGACCATATCAAGTTGCAGGTTATCATTGGTTGAATTATTTGAATGAAGTAGGTTGGGGAGGAATTTTGGCAGATGACATGGGTCTTGGTAAAACCATTCAGGCCCTTTCATCCCTTCAATTGTATAAAGACCAAAAAACTTCCATGAGCGCCATGGTTGTTTGTCCAACCACCCTTATGTTCAACTGGGAGAATGAGATTAAGAAGTTCACGCCAAACCTTACATATTTGATACACCATGGGGGTGACAGGATACGTGATAAAAAGATATTTGAGCAATATGATGTAGTAATTACTACCTATGGTACATTGAGAAGTGATATCAAGTTCATGTTGGAAAATGAGTTTGATTATATCGTGTTGGATGAATCGCAGGCAATAAAAAATCCACAGAGCAAGGTTACGAAGGCTGCATGTTTGATTAACGCAAAGAACAGGTTGTGTATGAGTGGTACACCTTTGCAGAATAATACGTTTGATATATATGCTCAGATGAATTTTCTAAATCCGGGTATGCTAGGAAGTGTAGAATTTTTCCGCAATGAGTTTGCCACCCCGATTGATAAGTTTGGAGAGCCGGAGCAGAAGGACCATTTGAGAAAGATTTTGTTTCCATTTATATTGAGAAGAACAAAGGAGCAGGTTGCGAAAGATCTTCCAGCCAAGACCGAGACTATTTTATTTTGTGAGATGGAAAGTGAGCAGCGAGCCATTTATGATGCATACAGGAATGACTACCGGAATAAAATTTTGGGGGTAATTTCTGAGCAAGGCATACAAAAATCACAGCTAACAATCTTACAAGGGTTGATGAAGCTAAGGCAAATTTGTGATTCGCCGGCCATTATGAATGAGCCGGAGCCCTATCCAAATGTATCCGTGAAGTTAGAAGAGTTGGCAAGGGAGATATCTGAAAATATAGGAAACCATAAAGCGTTGGTGTTCTCACAATTTTTGGGAATGTTGGCATTGATAAGGGAGAAATTGACTGAGTTGGGAGTTCGATATGAATACTTTGACGGAAGTACTTCAGCGGTAGATAGGGAAAAGGCGATACAGAGTTTTCAAAAAAATGATGAGGTTCGGGTATTCTTGATTTCATTGAAAGCTGGAGGAGTTGGATTGAATTTAACAGCGGCGGATTATGTTTATATTGTTGATCCATGGTGGAATCCAGCGGTAGAGCAGCAAGCTATCGATCGAACACATCGTATAGGCCAAACGAAAAATATATTTGCGTATAGGATGATATGCAAGGATACAATTGAGGATAAAATTCTTCAGTTACAGGATAAAAAACGGTTATTAGCCAGAGACCTTGTGGCAGATGACTCAGGTTTTGTGAAGAGTTTGAGCAGGGAAGACGTAGAGTATTTGTTTAGTTAGGGAAAAAAATTAATACTTTATACACAATTTTAATCCAAAAAAATTGTTTATAATTTTTTATATAGTGTAAATTAACAATAGTTATTGGTAAAAAGTAAAAGTGAATGATGAGAATGGTTGTTTCAACATCAGTAAATGATTATTGACAATCATTTTTTTATACTTTCAAACAAACGTACTTACATGAAAAAAGCCCTTTTGTTTTTAGTTTTCGGCGTTAGTTTATTATTAGGAGGTTGTGTAAAAAATGAACTTTTGATAACTTCAACATTATCTAACAATTCCACAAGAACATGGAAGTTAGAAATGCTTTACAAGAATGATCAAGCCCAAACGCTCACTCCAGGACAATTAATATATACCAAGACATACAAAAAAGACAATACTTGGGAAGATTCTGATGGATACAAAGGCACTTATACTTTGCCTACAGAAAAGTTGTTAAAAGAAATTACAACAAATTCCTCAGGCGGTTCATTAACAATAGATTACACCATAATAAAAATCACAGTTGAAAGTCTGACAGTAGAATACACTTTTAATCAAGATAAGTACAAGTTTGTATACAAGCTATGAAAAAATTAATTCTATCAATTTTTCATTTGTTGATATTATCCTTGGTAAATGGTCAAATTACTGGATCATACTCATTTGGAAGTATTCTTGTTCCAGGTAAGAACAACAGCTCCTTTTCTGGGCCCTTAAGTTTTGTAGGAAATAATGAGTGTCTTACATTACAGAACGGTATTTCGCTGTTTATGGTTACTGATTCAAAAGGTGGCATTTTTAAAATGAGTTGCAGGACTGAAATAGTTCAAGAGTCAAAGACTGTAAACATTTACCCTAATCCAGCAGACACATATACAATCATACAATCTAGCCAATTTGCATTAGGTGCAGATCGTATTGAAGTCTGCATTATGGATGTTAGGGGAAAAATCGTATTTCATGAATTCAAGCAGGCTGAGCTTCTCAGATCTGGTTTAAAAATATCTACAGGACATTTGGCTGGTGGATTATATCTACTAAAAATCAGTAGCAAGAATAATATTCAAACTTTTAAGGTTATTAAAAACGGAACACCAAGATGAAAAAAGTATTTTTGTTTTTTTCTTTGATATTTACTTTCACTTTCTCTTTTGCTCAAACCCCTCAGGGAATTACATTTCAGGCAGTTGCTAGAGACCCATCAGGAAATGCAGCACGGCTGCGTCAGATTAATATAATTGATAGAATTTTAGTAGGATCAGGAACCAATGGAACAGTGGTTTGGGAAGAGAAGCATGTTGCAACAACAAATGCTGAGGGTGTTTTCACCATTATTGTGGGGAAAGGAAGCAAGGTTTCAGGAACTGCTTCAACATTTGATGATATAAAGTGGGATCAAGGAGTACATTTTTTTAATTTAAAAGTTTCCGTTTTCCCTTCAATTCCAACTCCATCATGGAATCCAGATGCAAATTATGTAGACATGGGTAGTTCTCAGTTCTGGAGTGTCCCCTATGCACTTTATGCCGGAAATATATCAACGGGTGTAATTTCCATTGCAAATGGAGGAACTGGTTCATCAATTCAAAACTTTGTAGATCTTACAACCAGTCAGTCAATCGCTGGCGATAAGACATTTACAGGTAATTTAATTGGGGCATCTTTTAGTAAAAGTGGCGGTACATCAAACCAGTTTTTGAAAGCAAATGGAACAGTTGATACAGTAGCATATGCTCCGATATTTTCACCAACATTTACCGGAACTATTTCGGGTATAGATAAATCAATGGTTGGTTTAGGAGATGTTGATAACACAAGTGATCTTTCAAAGCCAGTGAGTACTTCGATGCTGGATTCTCTGAACTTAAAAGAAAGTCTAGGAAATAAATCTAAAAATTCAAGTTTAGGAACAAGTGATTCACTTTATCCGACTCAAAATGCAGTAAAAAAATACGTTGATTCAATTATAGTTGTGGGTAATCCAGATGCGAGTACTAAACTAAAAGGAAAAATACTTTTGGCAGGTGATTTGGCAGGAACATCTGACGCTCCTTCGGTACCTGGGTTATTATTAAAGGCTCCCATTGATAATCCAACTTTTACCGGAACAGTTGGTGGAATTACGAAATCAATGGTAGGCTTGGGAAATGTTGATAATACGAGTGATGCTTTGAAACCAATCAGCACAGCGGCTCAGACAGCGTTGGATTTAAAAGCCCCCTTGGCATCACCTACGTTTACAGGAACAGTTGGTGGAATTACGAAATCAATGGTTGGTTTAGGTAATGTTGACAATACGAGTGATGCGTTGAAACCTATTAGCACAGCAGCACAGACAGCGTTGGATTTGAAGGCACCACTGACATCACCAACGTTTACAGGAACAGTTGGAGGAATTACGAAATCAATGGTTGGTTTAGGAAATGTTGATAATACGAGTGATGCGTTGAAACCTATTAGCACAGCAGCACAGACAGCGTTGGATTTGAAGGCACCACTGGCATCACCAACGTTTACAGGAACAGTTGGAGGAATTTCAAAATCAATGGTTGGTTTAGGAAATGTTGATAATACGAGTGATGCTTTGAAACC
>CANLED010000115.1 GCA_947489175.1 Chitinophagaceae bacterium
AAACAGTGTACTGTGATAGCCACTTCCTGCTCCAATGTCTGCTACAACCATTCCAGGCGTTATAGCTAAGTTCTTCATTAGCAATGACGTATTTTCTTCCTGTTCTCGCTCTGCACGTTCAAGCCATTCTATGCCGAAATGGCTCATAACATGCGCAATTTGTCGGCCCATATACCACTTGTTGATGCCGTTTTCATCGCCAGATTTATATGTATATCTTTCTTGTCCAACAACAGTGACTGTACTAAACACAGTAAATAAAATAACGATAATTGATTTATAGTATCTCATATTATGAATGCGTTTACATGCTTGGTTATAGATTTTATAACTCTCTTTTGGGTTCATGATTTTTTATGCTGAAGTAAGTTAAAAAATAAAAACAAGTTATACCTTAACAAGTTTATAATTGCTTTTTCCGATTAACAACTTTTTCAATTTCTACAGCAAATAACACCAATGTTGATGCTCCAATTACCAGAATTAATTCATGCAATGTTAGCGATTCCGTTTTGAATATGGGTTGTAAAAAAGGGGAGTATGTAACAACTCCTTGAAGTATTATTGAGAGTAATACGGCTGCAATTAGTGGAATGTTTGATAAAAATCCTCCGCTAATCAAAGATTTTTTTTCCGACCTGATGGCCAATACATGTCCGAGTTGAGAGAGGCACAACACATTAAAAACAATGGTTTGCCAGTGTAAATTATTCTTGATTGCAATGTACTGCGTTGCCAATGCAATGACTGCCATCAGCAGTCCTACCCAAATGATATGCATTCCCCTGCCATTCGCAAAAACACTTTCTTGTGGCGGTCGGGGTGGACGGCTCATTATATTTTCTTCGGCTTTTTCAAACGACAATGAAATTGCCGGTAAACCATCAGAGATGAGGTTAATCCACAAAATATGGATGGGGAGCAGTGCTAGAGGCAATCCTAAAATTGGACCAATGAACAGCGTTGCTAGCTCTCCTGCATTGGTTGTCATCAGATACTTAATAAATTTTAGGATATTGTCATAAATTCTTCTGCCTTCTTTTATAGCTTTTACAATGGTTGAAAAATTGTCATCCAATAAAATCATGTGTGCTGCCTCCCTTGAAACATCCGTTCCTGTAATTCCCATGGCTATGCCTATGTTGGCTCTTTTTAAGGCAGGTGCATCATTTACTCCATCTCCAGTCATGGCAACATAATGCCCCTTTTGTTGAAGTGCTTTTACAATATTTAATTTTTGTTCAGGGGATACGCGTGCATAAACTTTTATCTTTTCCACTTTACCCATAAATTGCTCATTGTCCATTTCAAGCAGTTGATTTCCTGTTACCAACAAATCATTTTCATTGTTCAAAATTCCTATGCGTTCTGCAATGTTTTTTGCAGTTAGGGGATGATCTCCTGTTATCATTACCGGAACAATACCAGCTGTTTTGCAATGTTGTACTGCTTCAAAAACTTCTTCGCGAGGTGGATCAATTATGCTTGCTAATCCAAGAAAATGCAAATCATTTTCATGAATTTCTGCAGATGGTTTTTCTGGCAACGTATCCCAATATCTACATGCAAATCCTATTATTCTATGCCCTTTAGCTGCCATTTCATCAACCTGAATTTTCATCGCCGAAATGTCAATGTCTTTACATTTTTGTAACACCATTTCTGGTGCGCCTTTGGTAAATGAAATGAATTTATTTTCATTGGATTGAAAAGTCGTCATCAATTTCCTTTCTGCATCAAATGCAATTTCATGCAGCCTGGGCCATTTTTCTGGATTTATTTTCATTTCATTTGAAACTTCACGCAATGCGATTTCCGTGCTATCTCCCCTTAGATTATTTTCATGGTCTAGAAACGTATCGTTGTTTAATGCAAATGCTTGTAACAAAAGCATGACATATTTCTGATGTTTCGATGCCTCAATTTCTTGTCGTTCTATCACATGGCCATTGATAAAAATATTTTCTACATGCATCTTATTTTTTGTAAGGGTGCCTGTTTTGTCGGTGCAGATATATGTGATGGATCCCAATGTTTCCACTGCTGGCAGCTTTCTAACGAGGCTGTTGAATTTAATCATACTTCTTGCAGCCATTGCAAGCGAGATGGTAATTACAGCCGGAAGAGCTTCTGGTATGGCGGCAACAGCAAGTGAGATGCTGGTTAACACGAGTGTAATTAAATGCTCTCCACGTATCCATCCAGCAACAAAAAAGAGGATACATAAAAATAAAATCAGGATAGATAAGTTTTTAGAAAAGGCCATCATCCTGATTTGCAATGGAGTTGAAGACTCTTTCTCTTGCAGCATTTTGGCAATCCGCCCTAATTCTGTTTGCATGCCTGTTGCTATTACAAAGCCAGCTCCTCTTCCATAACTCACAAAGGTGCCTTTGAATGCCATGTTTTTTTTATCGCCTAGGGGTAAGTCAATCACCTCAATTGGCGTTGTTATTTTATCTATGGGATTGGACTCTCCAGTGAGTGAAGCTTCTTCGATTTTTAGGTTAACCGATTCTGTAATCCTCATATCTGCAGGAACGGCATTTCCCGCTTCTAAGATTACCAAATCGCCGGGGACCAATTCTTTTGCAGGCAGCCATGTGCATTTTCCATTACGAATGACCCTTGCTTTTGTTTCAGCCATTGTTTTCAACGCATGGATTGCTTTTTCTGCATGATACTCTTGAAAAAAACCGACAAGTGCATTTAGTAAAACAATTATAAGTATAACGATTGTATCTGTTGCTTCTCCTAGAAATCCCGATATTATCGCTGCCACAATCAAAATCAAAATCATCAGGTCTTTAAACTGTCCTAAAAATATGCTCAGGTTGCTCCTTCGCCTTCCTTCCTGCAATTCATTGGTTCCAAATTCCAATTGGTTCATTTCAACTTTTCCGCTGCTCAATCCATGCTCGCTGGTTTCTAATAAGTCGATGGTTTCACTTACACTCAGTTTATGCCAATTCATCTTTGTTTTTTTGCTTTATAATGATGCTTTTTGTCGACTTATGCTGATTTTTTGAAATTTTGTAATCACCCTCACTAAAATCTATCGGCAAAATCAGTTGAATGTAATCGTTAGGGAAATGTTAATGAATGACTTGCATCATGATGGTACGTGTTAAAAACCATGAGTTTAGACGTTTAAAAAATTATGGAGAAAATGAATTTAATTGGCGCTATGTTTGGAAATTTGGAGTGAATTTGGTTGGAGTAGACTGACAAGTTTGTTCCAATACTTTGCTTTGAAAAGAGGGAATTCGTTAAAAATATATTTTTAGTCAACATTTGTTTCCTTAAATACGTTATTATATTTTTGTCCCCATATTTTATACATAGATGATTATATTTATTTTTCTCGTAGCACATTGGTATCTATCCTTATTTGGACAAACATTCTTTTTGCACAGGTATTCCGCACACAAAATGTTCACTATGAACAAATTTTGGGAAAAAACGTGGTACCTATATTCTTGGATTACCCAGGGTACTTCCTACTTGAATGCGCGTGCTTATGCCATTTTACACCGGATGCATCATGCATATAGCGATACAGAAAAAGACCCACATACCCCTCATTTTTTCAAGGAAGTCTTCACCATGATGATGCATACGCGTAACGTATACAATGGTGTGTTGAATGGAACAATGGAGATAGAAAAGAGATTCGACAAAAACTTCCCTGTTTATCCAAAGATTGATAAAATAGCGGATAGTTGGTTTTCTAGACTAGGCTTTGCTGCCCTTTACATTGCTTTTTATGTTGTTTTTGCCACAGAGTGGTGGATGTTTTTATTTTTACCGATACATTTTCTGATGGGACCCTTACAGGGTGCTGTTGTAAATTGGGCTGGACATAAATACGGATACCGCAATTTTCCGGATGAAAAAGACCATTCAAAAAACACCTTGATATTTGATTTCTTAATGTTGGGGGAGTTGTTCCAAAACAACCACCATCATGCAGGTGCTAGGGCAAATTTTGCAGCTAAATGGTGGGAGTTTGATCCTGTTTATCCAATTATCAAATTATTCGATAAAGTAGGGATGATTAAGCTGATTAACATTAAATCAGTAGCTTAATATAGCCTTTGTTTCAAGAATAATACCAGGGTAGACGGTTAAAAATCAATGAGTTATGTTGATTTTTTTACGATCAACTCCGTTGTGTGGATTCTTGTTTCAAATTTAGTAACGGGCTTTTTGCTTTTAATCAGCGACAGGAGCAGTTCTGTTGCTGCTTCTCCCATTTCAAATGCCGGTTGTCTGATTACAGACAATGGAGGATCTATTAAATCTGTTAAGTCCGTATTAGAAAATCCAATGACGGCAACATTGTCGGGCACTTTGATTTCTCTTTCTTTCAAGTACTTAAGACAGCCTATTGTAAGTTTGTCAGAACCTGCAAAAATAGCATCTGGTTTGTTCCTTTTTTTCATCAGTTCCTTCATCGCGTCTTCTACCTCAGCATATTTCATGCCACCAAGGCTGCAATATTTTATCATGGTTTCCTTGACTGGTAAATTATGGTCTTTCAAGGCTTCTATATATCCCGCCATCCGATCTCTAGAAATTGATAATCCAATATTATTTGAAAGGATGGCAATGTTTTTCTTCCCTTGGTCTATCAGGTGCTTAGTAGCTTTATACGCTCCTTTGAAGTTATCTACAATTACTTTATGTGTTTCAATATGATCTATGGCTCGGTCTACAAAAACTATGTGCATGCCTTTCTCATATAGGTCATTTAGATATTGAAAATTTTCGCTTTCTGTTGAAACAGAAATGATGAGTCCATCGATTGAACTTGATGTTAGGTGTTGTAAACTAAGCAATTCCCTCTCTGCCGATTCCATGCTTTGCGCAATAATTACTGTATATCCATTTTTATGCGCAATAGATTCGACGCCATTAATAACCTGAGAAAAAAAGCTGTTTGAAATTTCTGTCACAATAACTCCAATGGACATGCTTTTATGGTCCTTTAGGCTTTGTGCAATCCTGTTGGGTTTAAAATTGACTTTTTTAGCATAATCCAACACCATCTGTTTTGTTTCAGCGCCAATTTCATGACTATCACGAAGAGCCCTGGAAACAGTGGATGTTGACAAACCCAATTCTTTGGCAATGTCTTTTATGGTGATGGATGTAAATTTCACAACCTAAAGATATGGATTGTGGTCATTTGTAGTTCAATTATTAGAATTGAAATGAATGAAAGTGTTGAATTCTGCTGAATATTGTTTTCGGGAACGATTGCGTAAAAAAAGGAATTCAAAATCATGGATAATATATGGCAAAGATGTAGCATTGTACCTGATATTTGGACTTTTTTTGAAGTTCAAATTTGTGGTTTTTGGCCGTATGAAAAAAAGCAAATCTTTAAATAGACTTTAAATCATTTTTAATGGTAATCATTGATTCCATTTTTTTTAAAATATTCATTCAAACACTTCAACGTTGAATACATTAAATTAAATGGTTAAAATTCAATTTGAATTTCTTTTTTTTTCAAAATTCGATCTCACTTTTTCTTCGTTTTTTAAAATTGTATTATGATTGCATCAGTTAAACGATTTGCTTGTTTTGTATTTATTTTGTTGGCAATTTTGCCACTAAGTTTAGTCTTTGCCCAATCACGTCAGGTTGTCGGTAAAGTAATTTCTTCAGAAACCAACAAGCCTGTTGTAGGGGCAAGTATCACTATAAAGGGATCCTCCCTTTCAACATTAACAGATAATGTTGGTGCATTCAAAATAGGGGTCAATGAAAAATCCACTTTCTTGGTTGTTTCAAGTATTGGCTTTCAAGAGTTGACAGTGTCAATTGTAGGAAAATCATCCCTAAACATAACGCTTTTGCCTGATGTAAAAACACAAGAAGAAGTTGTTGTAATTGGATATCAGTCTATTCGTCGCAGAAATCTCTTGGCTTCAGTTTCCTCGGTTGGGGCAAAAGACCTGAAGGATATTCCAATCAATTCTGCTGCAGAGGCCTTGAATGGCCGTTTAGCAGGCGTTACAGCTACTACTGCAGAAGGTTCCCCTGATGCTGAAGTTCGGGTAAGAGTTAGAGGCGGGATGTCAATTACAGGCGACAATACCCCACTTTATATCCTTGATGGTGTTCAAGTTGAAAATGCACTTGCCATAATTTCACCTCAAGATATTCAATCAATTGATGTACTTAAAGACGCAGCTGCCACCGCTATTTATGGTGCCAGGGGCGCCAATGGTGTAATTGTCATTACCACTAAATCTGGAAGATCTGGCAAATTAAAAGTTGCTTACAACGGATTTACTGGCGTTAAAAATTTGCTTAAGTCTTTGGATGTATTGAATCCATATGATTTTGTGGTTTATCAGTCTGAACGTACAAGAGGCAGCAGCACAGACAGTACATCATTTGCCAATAATTTCGGAAGAACATGGGATACTCTGTCGAATTATAAAAATGTGAATCCCGTTAACTGGCAGGATGAAACTTTTGGCAGAACAGGATTTTTGCAAACCCACAATTTATCACTAAATGGAGGCGGAAAGAAACTTTCTTATAACCTCGGGTATACTTACAAT
>CANLED010000116.1 GCA_947489175.1 Chitinophagaceae bacterium
CTTTGCCATCAGGCTGGGTGCCAACATGGAAATCCGCGCCCTGGAACAGTGGTATACCATGAACAAGGCGCAAAACTTCTCACAGTTTTACAAGGCCATCTCCATGCAGGGATTGTCCATGTTCAACATCATGTATGCTGACAGGAACGATACCATTTTTTACATCAACAATGCCCTGATGCCGTTGCGTGATCCATCACCTGCATTTGATTGGAAAAAAACATTGCCCGGCAATACCTCAAAGACCCTCTGGACCAAATTTTATGGTATCAGTGAATTGCCTCAATACGTCAATCCTTCCAGCGGATTTTTGTTCAATACCAATCATTCCTCTTTTTATGCCACTGCTCCAGAAAACAATCTTCTTGCCAGTTCTTTTTCACCAACCAGCAATTGGGAAACCAACCATAACAACCGAAGCAAGCGTTTTCTTGAACTGATGCCTACTGCCGGAAAAATTGATTTTGATCAATTCAAGCGGATCAAGTTTGACCGTCAGTTTCCTGCCGTGTTTGAATTTCCTTACAGTGTTGACAGTTTGTTTCTCATGAAAAGATCCAACTATCCGCAGTACGATACCTTGTTGCGCAATCTGCAGGAATGGGACAGGCGTGGAGTGCCTGAAAGCAAGGGTGCTGCTGCATTTCTGATGGTCTATGAAAAAGTATCCAAGGCCATGCGCGGTAAGGATTCCAGGGCCCTGACCATGGCAGAATGTGAAAAGTTACTGCAGGACATTCAGGATCAAATGATGAAAACCTATGGCTCTACTGATCTTGCATTGGGCGATATTCAAAAGCTGGTCAGGGGCGATAAGGAGTTTCCCGGACCCGGCTTGCCCGATCTGTTGGCTCCGGAATGGGGTGTGGCCACGGTCAATGGCAAACGCAAAATCACCGGTGGTGATGCATATGTGGCGATGGTCCGTTTTCCCAAGCAGGGACTGCCCATCATTGAAACAGTGAACACCTATGGCGCATCAGCAAAACAGGGCAGTCCGCATTTTGATGATCAAGTACCCTTGTTTCTGCAGCAAAAAACAAAGTCCATGACACTGGATAAGGCTAAGGTGCTGGCAACTGCAAAAAGGATCTATCATCCTGGTGAATGATGCCTATAGGGTTATTTTCTTGTTGATTTTTCTGCAACAATCATCGGACCAAATCGGTTGAATTTGTTCCGCGAATTTCCATTGTACCAAATATCTGGATGATCGCTTTCAAGATAGAGGGCACTCTGGCAACCTTGATTCAGGAAATGTTCGGCGAATTCCCTCATGCTCGCTTCCATGCAGGCGAAATAAACCTTTCCGTCTTTTTTGATCCCAACCCCATTGCGAAGGACTTTTGTTCTGTTGGGAAGGGCTGCATTGATCCTTCCGTCAATCAATAGCATAGGCCCTGATTGTATGGCCCAAATGGCATTTTTGTAGGCCCGTTTTGCCTGCAATGGTTCGATGGATGCGCCAGCGGCATTGATCTGAAAAACACCAGAAGGCTGGATCTCCAGATTGACTTTGGTGTTCTGTACTGTCTTGATTGGATGAAGCAGTTGCCCGTTTTCGATGTAAAGGCCGATGCTTGAAAAAGCGCCACTGAATTTTCCGACGCCGGTAATGAACACGATATTTTTGTTTGATTTCAGCAGGCGTTCAAATGTCATGTAAGGAATTCCTTTGCTGTCTTTCCAATACATTTTTATGGAGGATGCATCAAAAATTTGACATTCGGCAAGGAGACATGACACCATGGCGATAATCAACAATCTGCTCTTCATTTGTTTTGGGTTAGGTTATGCAAAGTTCTATCATTTTAATAGAAAATCCCAAGGTTCAGGATTGTATGATCGGATAGGATAGCATTGGCGTTCTTTTGCCAAGAATTTTCTCCAGATCTTCTTTGTAGAGGATTTCTGATTTGAGCAATTGTTCTGCCACTGCAATCAACAAGGATTTTTTTTCATTGAGCAGCGATTTGGTTTGTTCATAATTGGTGGAAATCAACAGCCTGACTTCTTCATCAATGATCTTTCCGGTTTCTTCGCTGAAGGGCTTTACCAGTGCATTTTCTGTTTGGCCAGTTGAGTCATAAAAACTGATGTTCCCGATCTTGTTGCTGAATCCAAAATAAAGGACCATGCTATAGGCTTGCTTTGTTGCTTTCTCAAGATCATCCAATGCGCCAGAGGAGACTTCACCAAAAATGAGGTCTTCAGCGGCTCTTCCCGCCAGGGCGGCACAGAGCTGTTCATGGAAAGCAGATGCAGAACGGATGTTTTTTTCTTCCGGCAGGTACCATGCTGCTCCCAGGGATTTTCCTCTTGGAATAATGGAGACCTTCAACAACGGGTCAATGTGTTTGAGCATCCAGCTGGCCACCGCATGGCCTGCTTCGTGGTAGGCAATGATCAGTTTTTCTTCGGGCGAAATAATCTTGCTTTTTCTTTCCATGCCCGCCACTACTCTTTCAATGGCTTCAAGAAATTCCGTCTTGCCTATTTTGTCTTTTTGATTTCTTGCAGTGATCAGGGCCGCTTCATTGCAAATATTGGCGATGTCTGCACCCGAAAAGCCTGGCGTCTGGGTGGCAAGCATGTGGACATCCAATTCCTCTGCCATCACCAAAGCGCGAACATGCACCTTGAAGATGTCCTCTCTTTCCTTGAGGTTGGGCAGCTCCAAATAGATATGCCTGTCGAACCGCCCCGGCCTCAGGAGGGCAGGATCAAGCAAATCTGCCCTGTTGGTGGCCGCCAATACAATTACGCCGCTGTTGGTATCAAATCCATCCATCTCGGTCAACAATTGATTGAGGGTGCTTTCCCGTTCATCATTGGACCCACTCATGTATGCGCCTTTGCCACGGGATCTTCCAATGGCATCAATCTCATCAATGAACACAATGCAAGGTGTTTTTTCTTTGGCAGTTTTGAAAAGATCCCGCACACGGGAGGCGCCAACACCAACAAACATCTCAACAAAAGCAGAGCCGGAAATGGAAAAGAAGGGAACCTTGGCTTCGCCTGCCACTGCTTTTGCCAGCAGTGTTTTACCGGTGCCTGGAGGACCAACCAGGATGATGCCCTTGGGAATTTTTGCCCCCACTTTTGTAAATTTCTGAGGGGCTTTGAGAAATTCCACAATTTCTTTTACTTCCGTTTCAGCTTCTTCCAGCCCGGCCACATCATCAAATGTTGTCAGGCTGGCCTCGTTCGCCAACAGCTTGGCATTGGATCTTCCAAACTTGAAGATGGAACTGCCTCCGCCACCAAGACCAGACATTCTACCGGACATCATGTTCCAAAAGAAAAAAAGCAGGGCCAGAGGAATCAACCAGGTGATCAGTTCAGGAAACAACCTGCTTGATTGCGCATAGCGAATTTCTGTTCTTTCATTTACAGGAATATTTTTTTCCGCTTCCTCCATTTTCTTTTCGAAGGTTTCCACGGAACCAATACTGAACCAATAATGTGGACCAGCTTTTGCATCATCTTCATCTTTTATGTTGAGGCTTGTTTTGAAATACGGCTCGTTGATTTTTTCTTTTTTGATGTATACCTCAACTTTTTCCTTGTTGATGATCACCAGTTTTTCGATGGCATTTCTGCTGAGCATTTCATTGTGGAAAGTCTGCCAGCTGATTTCTTTTTCCGCTGATTTATCTCCCATCAGGTTGGGAAGCAGAAAAAAACCTACAATGAGGAGAATGACCAACCAGGGAACCGGAAGCCTGTATTTGGGTGTATTTCTATTTTCTTTTTTGGGTTGTTCCGGTATTTTATCCATGAATTGTTTCTGTCCGTAAATCTTGTTTTTCCCAGTTCTCTAAAACATGATGTTCCTCATCGGATGGTCTGATTGATGTGCAACCTTGTCTTCATGCATAAAAAAAACACCCTTGTTGAAGGGGTGCTTTTTTGTTGGTTTCTCAGAGGATTATCTTATGCGGATTCAAAAAACTCTTCAAACACGACTTCGATTTTATTCTCCACCTCGTTGACGCCTGGGGTTGCCCAGGCAGTATTTTCTGCTTCCTCTTTTTCATAGTGAGATTTAACACTGCCCCTTAAAACAACTTTTGAGCCGAGCACTTCCGGGCGTATGTTGTCTGCTTCATGTCCTGCAGTAGTGATGAAGCTTTGTCTGATTCTTTGCTTGATGTCAATACTGGATGGTTTTTGTTTCACAACAACCATGTTGTTCACTCCTTTTACGCCAGTCAATTTCATGATGGCATTTTTAGCCGCAAGGCGTTGATAGCCCCATTCTACAGTGCCTTCAATCGTAACAGTTGCATTTTCGACTTTAACTTTAAGCTTGTCGTCTGGCACTGAACTGTCCCAACGCAAAGCATTGACACAGGCTTCCGCAATTTCCGTATCAGATTTCCTGTTTACAGGTGAGATACCTACCTGAATGTCCAACGCAACAGCCTTTACTCCAATGACGTTTTTCGCAATCCTTTCCGCTGTCAATTTTTTGGGGTAGTTGTCAACAATCCCTGAAAGTGTTACAATGCCGTTGTTTACTGCAACACCAATTTGGGCAGCATTCATTTCCGGCTCCCATTTGAGTTGGTTTTGTACATCCGTTTGAATTTGAGCATCATTTTTCATACAGGCCTATTTTTATTGGTTTAAAATAAATGGCTGTAAAAATATGCTCATCAATAAACGTGAAAGAGAATGGAGGTCATTGCTGCTGATGAATCGCATCAGTCATTCTCTCTTTGTTATCAACTAATCAATGGCCTTGTTCAAAAAATCAACCAGGGGCATCATGGTTTCAAAGTGGTCAACTACTTTGTTGGCCAGTTCTTTGCTGGTAATTTCTGTATCCTTAACTGCTGTCATCACAATAAAACTTTTCAGTTTCAAGAGTTCTATGGCGGGGTTTTCAGCTTCATAGCCCTTGGGTGGTCTTGACAGTTTTTCGCTTTCACTCAGTGATCCAAAAATGTCTTTGAATTTTTTCTTGTTGATGAGCTTATTGAATGCTTCAACGTTATAATCGATTTCCTGCCTGATCTTGTTCAATTCAGGAGCCATGGGCATCCAGAATCCTCCGCCAATGAAGCTTTCCCCAGGTTCAAGATGAAAATAATGGCCAGCGCATTGAATCTTTTTACCACCCTTGCTGAAACTGGCGCCCATATTGGTTTTATAAGGATCTTTGTTTTTGCTGAACCGAACATCGCGGTTGATTCGAAATACACATTGTTTGGGTTCAAGGTCTACCAGGCTGGTATCAATTTTTTTCATCCTGCCCAATATCTCCACAACAAAATCCAGGTAATTTTCCTTTGCTTGCTCATAGGATTTTCTGTTCTGGTCAAACCATTCTTTGCTATTGTTTTTCTTTAGTGCCTTCAGGAATTTTACTGTTTCTGTATTGATCATTGTGCTGATTTTGATGGTCTTTCAATGCTATGTAAGATTGAAATGCTTTGCATAAAGTTAAGATACTCTTCATTCAATGCAGCAACACATGGGTGCTATCTCATATTTGTTCATGACCAGAATCATACAGCTTGCTTTTTCCTGTCATCTCTCATGCATGGCTTCGGATATAATTTTGCTACATGGTTGATTGTTCATCATCAAAAATGTATACAATGAAAAAAATATTACTTGCTATTTGTCTGTTTGTTTGGGTTGGTTCGCTGACAGCACAGGTCCAAAAGAATGATTGGTTGATGGGTGGAAGTACCAAATTTTCTTCCAACAAGACTGCCGATGTTAAAACAACCATGTTTGAATTCAGCCCTAATGCTGGCTATTTTTTCGTCAATAATTTTGCTGTTGGACTCAGGGCAGGGATAAGCAGCGTTAAATTAGAAGGTACTGATGCAGTAAGCAGTAGCCTTTTCAGTCCTTTTCTGAGGTATTATTTTCTGCCTGCTGCTAACAAGGTTAATTTCATGTTGGATGGAAGTTTTGGATTTGGATCAACATCTGCTGTTGGTGAAACAATAAGCCAAAATGGATTTGGATTTGCTGCAGGTCCTGCCATTTTTCTGAACAAGCATACGGCTTTGGAATTCACATTGGGCTATAATTCCTTCAAATATGAGGCTGACCCTGCCCGGAGCAATACATTTACGATTGGTGTTGGCTTCCAGGTTCATCTTTTGGGGAGTAAAAAATAGGGTTTGGTTAACTTGAATAGTTGTTATTGTAGTTGGGGCCGCACTTTTGTGCGGCCTTTGCTTTTGGATTCCCTGAAATATCATACATTTATTTCTCAGATCTACATTTTATTCAACCCGCTACAATGACCAGATTCAAACTTTTTTTTGCTTTCTTTTTCATCCTCATCAATGTCTCATTGAATGCCCAGTCTTCAGCTGAAGAACAATGGGAGTCCATGTTCAATGGAAAGGACCTCAGCAAATGGAAACCCAAAATCAGGAACCATGCCGCGGGCGACAATTTTGGAAATACCTTCAGGGTTGAAGATGGTAAACTGGTTGTTCGCTACGATGCCTACGACAAGTTCAGTGAAAAATTCGGGCACCTTTTTTACTATAAACCCTTCAGTTATTATCGCATTCGCCTTGA
>CANLED010000117.1 GCA_947489175.1 Chitinophagaceae bacterium
TTGATATCGTGCGACTTAGCCAAGTCATTTATATCGGCGTCGTTTAGCACATGCTTCCAATCTATGCCATCCTCTTTAATGGCTTTTCTCCATGATGCATCTTGTTGTGCTTTGTTTCCTCCAGCACTGAATGCCTCATTGGAAACACCAATTATTTCAAGTCCTTTTGATTTGTATTTTGCATATAATTCTTTAAGGGCGGGGTGACTTTTCCTGCAAGGCACACACCAGCTTCCCCAGAAATCTAGTAAGATAATCTTCCCTTTTAAATCTGCTGTATTAACTTGATTTCCGTCTACGCCAACCAAAGAGAATTGTATCATGGGCTGACCAACAGCTGTTCTTCTGTTGCTCTCAACCTTAAGTCCCAAACTTTTTGATGCTTTAGAATCCTTATACTGTGGATCTAAAGACTCGTATCGCCTTACCATGTCATCGTTAGACATTACAAGAAATAAGTTGGTTAACATCAAAATACTGCTAAATGCTGAAGGATGTGTATCAACAAATTTCATCCGTATCTGTTGGTTTTCCTTGCGTAAGGCACCTAATTTCGCAGTTAATACAAAATTGCCGACGGTATCTTTAGCATTCAATTTTCTGTTGATTTCTTTTTGAATTTCCCAATATGACCGGTTAAATTTGATTTCATCTTTTCTGTATGTTTCATACTCAACTATCTCTTTGTCTTTAGATTTGATACTAGATGCAAATGCTTCCTTAGCATCTCCAGTGATTGAAATTTTAGCATTTTTAAGTACAAACATCAGAAATGGAGCGGCTGAAACAGCCCTGCCAACTCGTAAATTTAAAGTAGAATCTAACACTTCCATTCTTACGATCTGAGGTTCTTCCACTTGTCCTTCCCAAACTACAATGCCCTTGCTGTTGGCAGTTAGCGTGTCATAGATGTTTTTTCCATTTTTGTTATAGGTAGCTTTTACCTTGTGTTCTCCTAAATTATTAAATTTGGCTTTAACGGAAAACCCTTCTTGTGCAAAGATTAAAAAGGGCATTAAAGCGAGAAGTAGCGATGTTATTTTTTTCATGATGAGATTTCTATGATGTTAATTAAGCACTGTTATTGATTGTCTGGCATACCTGGATTCAATTTAAGAATTGCAGGTGGTATTCTCATGGCCAATCTCTCTGCCTTCAGGGTAAAGGTTGATCCACCTAACGGGTGAGAAGCATCAACGTTGTTGTATTTCGTATCATTCCAAAGTCTCCTCATATCGAACCAACGAAATCCTGTTCCTGCAAATTCACGTTTGCGTTCATCTAATATCAATTTCACCAACGCATCTTGCGTTGCTGCTGTAACTGTTGCTTCTGCCAGCGGCATTCGTGTCTTTCTGAGCGTTTCAAGATCTGCCTTAGCGCCTGTAAGATCGTTGGCTCTTGCTTTACATTCGGCAATCATCAGATAAAGATCTGGTAAGTTTGGTCCCCAATTTACAGAAATGGGACCATTTCTTTGTTGTCCGGCTAGACCAGGGGCTGGCACCGCATTGGTTGTACTGTTGTTGAAGTAGAATCTTTTTCTCAAATCGTTGGCACTAAAGAGTCCGTAAACATTGGGCTTGAGGTAAACAGTATTTCTCGCAGTTGCAAAATTCAAACTCATTATTTTGAGATAAATATTTTCATTGCTGAGGGTTTGTGCTGGGTACTTATTAGCTCCCACCCAAGCTTGTCCCGTTGTTGTCCAAGTTGCCATTGTGGTGTTGTAATTATATAACGAAACACCTACGGTATGATTTGGCAAAGAGGATAAACACAAATTCAATTGTATAAGTGCATTTGTATAATCCCCCATCCAAAAATAGGTTTGTCCAAGCAAATAAAATCCTGCTGTTTGTGCCAACCTAGCCCTGTTTACCGTACGTGTTGGCAAATCTGGAATGGCTGTTTTGAGATCTGATATAATGAGCTCATACACTTCTTTTACAGAGGCCCGTTTGAAATTTGAAGCACCTGCATCGGCAACTGTCAATAACGGAATTCCTAGATCTGTTGATGATGTTGTTGCGTTGTAGGGTTTTGCAAAATAATTTACAAGCATCAGATGCATGTAAGCTCTGTTGGCCTTTGCTTCAGCCAGCAATTCTTTTTTTTGTTGCATGGTGCCATCGGTTGCATCCATTACTCCATTTGCTATTACGTTGTAGATGTAGTTCTGTGAGTAGAATGTTCCCCATTCGCTAGACTCATCTTCTTCTTGAAAAAGATCATCTTTCCATTGATAAGCATTCTGATAAGGTAACGGTTGAGTGCTTAAATAGGCAGCGCTAGAAAAAACGTCATCAGACATCAATACAGGCGCTCCAGGATAGCCTATGATAAAAGGCAAGCTTCCAGGAACGCTTCTTACATTGATGAAACTATATAAGTTAGTATTGTTAAAAAGTCCGTTGTAATGATCTATTCTTTTGATGAGGTCTAAGCCTTTAGGTTTAACGTCAAGGAATTTTTTACAACCCTCGAATCCTGTCATCAGTAAAAGCAGCAAAATTGTACTAAGCAATATTCTTTTCATGATATTTTATTTCCTTGATTATTTAAATGTGGTCCTAAATCCAATGGTATAAAAAGCTGGCATTCTTCCAGTTCTTACGCCACCGCTCAGGTTGTAGTATTCAGGATCAATGTTTGCATCGTTATTTTTCCATAACATCACATTGTTAACCTGCGCATAAATAGAACATTCAGACATGCTCATTTTACTTGCTACAGTTTTAGGGATTTCATAATTCAATGTCATGTCACGTAGTTTTGCATAAGCAGCACTCACAACATGTGTATTGGCTTGTGTATAAATATTCAACAATCTCAAACCATTTTGAGCTGTATTTCCAGTATATCTTGGAACATCGGTTTTGAGTTCATCGCCAGGTTTTTGCCACCTTTCAGCAAGATAAGCAGGAACATTTGTTGAGAGCCTTCCAGTGAAAAATTGGTTTACATCTCTTCTCATTACATTGCCAAAATTGTACACTATTAAGAACGAAAGTGTAAATTGTCCATAAGTGAGGTTATTGGTAATTCCACCATACCAAAGTGGTTGTGTAGTGCCCATGTAAAGCGGATCTGCCAACGTAAAATCTGCAGATCTACGTGCTGTATCTTTTCCATTTGCTTTAAGTGCAACGGGGTTTCCTGCGGCATCCAATCCTGCGTAATTATAGGCAAACAATCCATAGGCTGAATATCCTTCAGTGAAGGTTGAATTAACCTTGGAATTAGCTGTTGCTGTTAAAGCTGATTTTAAACTTACAATTTTATTTTCGTTGTATGAAATCGTGAAATCGGTATTCCATTTGAATTTCTTCTTTTGAATATTGCTTGAATTTAGTTGAATTTCTATTCCTTTGTTTTCAAGATTTCCTAAGTTGTTGTAAGCAAAAGACCAACCCGTGGTAGGATCAGCAGGCTGAAAACCTAAGAGGTCTGTTGTATTTTTCTTGTACACATCAACGGCACCTGAAAGCTTATTTCCAAACAACGCAAAATCAATACCCACATTGGTTGTTGCTGTTCTTTCCCAACCTATTTTTTCATTTCTTGGATACAATACATTGTACCCTGTACCCAATCCGCTGAAGTAGGCAACGTTTGCTGCAGTTACAATGTCGTATGGTCCGCCTGATCCTGGATTCGGAGCATTTCCTCCCAAACCATGTGTAATCCTCAAATTCAGGTTGTTGATTTTGTCTGACTTAAAGAATGCTTCTTTTGAAATGTTCCATGCACCACCCAAACTCCAAATTGGTTTGTATTGCAAACTCCTGTCGGTGCCAAATAGGTTCGACTGGTCTACACGTATGCTGCTATTTAATGTATATTTCCTGTTATACGTATAAGCTGTGTTTGCATAAGCCGAAACAAAACGTTTTTCAATTTCAGAATAAGTTACTGGTCTTGAATTGAGCACATTATTGGTTGTTCTAGAAGGCTGATAATTAACGGGCGCTACAACACCCCTTACTGCCAATGAATCTTCATTGTACAGTGAGTATGTCATCGTTTGGAAATCATATCCACGTCTGTAGTTTAAAACGCCCTTGTTAAGGTTGTTCCTCAATTCTGTACCCGCTATTGCTGTAACTTGGTGTTTTTGAGCAAAAATCCTGTCAAAATTCAACTGATTCCTCACTGTCCATGCAACTGCTGATGTATTTTGTGTGATAAAATGACCTCCTGTTTTGGGTAGGTAATAAGTAGGTGCAGCACCTGCTGTTGCTCCTGCTTTTGTAAAAAACGGCAATTCGTCTCTTACCTTGTAAGAATTTTGGTTGTAGTATTCGTATCCGTCAGTACTGGCTTTCTGGTACTGAACCCTTGATTCATAAGTCAATCCCCTAAATAGTTTTATGGTTAAACCTGCATTTACGCGTGCAGAAAAATTGACTTTATCGTTTAAAGTATTTGCAGCTTCGTTCAGAGGAACATAATCCAAATTGATCAGAGATTGGGCCTCAGATGTAGCCCTGAATTCTTCCTGGCGTTTCAAATAAGATTGTGATAGCGGATTCCCCGCTCCATCTGCAAACATGGCATAAGGAAGATAATTGCTGTTGGTTCCAGGAAGATCACTCAACAGGAAGTTTTTTGTTTTTTCGTAGGCAATGTTGGTTATTACATCCAATTTGATGGCTGGAGAAAAAATAAAGTTCTGTCTTAGGTTCATCTGGTAGCGACTAAGATCAGTTTTCTTGTCGTTTTTATCCAATGTATAGGCCATCGAACCATAGTAGGAATGAAACTTACTGCCACCATCAAAGTTCAAGCTGTTGTTAACCAACATAGAAGGTTGCGTGAGGTATTGATTTATTTGGTCGCGGTTATTGTATCGAGCCAAAGAATCTAGCTTTGATGCTGCTACAGATGCGCTGATTAAGCCACGCGATAAATCATATTGTATGCGCTCGTGCGGAGGAACTATTGGCGTAGCTCCAATAAAGTTGGTTACAGTAGCCCATGGATAATCTGTTGCAGAGAAAATTTCTTTTGATGTTTGCAAAAACTGTGAGGTTCCCATCATATTGAAATAGTCTAAGTCAGGTCTCCCTCTAAACGATGTAAATGCGTTGAATTGAAGTTTGATTTTTTGGGGTTGACTTGTACTTTTTCCTTTTTTTGTTTCAATAACGATAACGCCATTTGCCGCCGCAGCACCCCAAATTGAAGCTGCAGTTGCATCTCTTAAAACTGTGATGGTTTCTACGTCTTGTGGATTAATTAGCGTTGATACGGAGGAATAATCACTGATTGGCACTCCATCAACAACAATTAATGGAGATCTTGATGCTTGAATGGTGGTTAACCCCCTTATCATGAATTTTTCATTCGTTGCGCCATAGTTGACTGAAAGGCCGGGTACAAGACCTTCTAAACGGTCCACCACATTCATGCTCAAACTTTTCTTATTGACTTCTTCATTGTTTATGGTTGAAAAAGATCCAGTGCTTCTTTCTTTGGCCAATGACTGATATCCTGTATATACCAAGGCTATCGATTTCATCTTTTGAGATCCTGGAATCAGTTTAACGTTGTATTCTTTTGAACTGCCTAGTTTTACTGTTTCATTGCCATAGCCTATATATGATATCAACAAAGTTTGACCAGCTTGAGCTTCGATGCTGAATTTGCCATCTTTGTCTGTAAGTACAATTCTGTTGGTTTCTTTCACAGTAACTGTAGCACCTTCTAGTGGCGCATTTGAGCTGTCGGTAACCCTTCCTGTTATGACTTGTAATTGCTCTACATAGGATTTGTTAGTTGCAGCAATTGTTACCTTATCATTTACTACAATGGTTTTTTCAACTACTGAAAAACTGAGTGGAATATTTTTGAAACATAGTTCCAGTGCATCTTTCATGCTGCCATTGGTAATGTCTATGTTTATCTTTCCAGCTTTTTTCAACAACTCATCTTTGTAAAAAAACTGAAATCCAGTTTGTCTATTGATTTCCACGAAAACCTGCTGAAGCTTGGCGTTTTTCATGTTCAATGTTACTTGCTGCGAATAGGTATGTGCGCTAACCTGTAGGAAGGCCGCTAGCATCATCACCGCAGTGAATTTTAAATTGAGCAGCCGCATTGGCTTTCTTCCTGAGTGGGATGTCAGGAACCCCTTCGTTTCTACATGCATAATCTTGGTAGTTTTGGTTTATAATTAAAAGTTAGTCCACTTTTTAAGTAGACTATACTATTTTCTTTGATTAAGTAACCCATTTTGTTTATTTCATTTCAGAAAACAACAATTTTTCTTCCTTCAATCTTAAATTGTATTCCACCTGCTTCCATAATCTTCAACACTTGAGATAGGTTGCTCTTGCTACTAACAATTCCTGAAAAGGTTTCTGGGTTTATTTTTCCTTGATAAACAACATCGATATCGTACCATCTGCTAATGATGCGCATGATGCTTTTTACATCCATGCTTTTAAAAACAAATAGGTCATTCTTCCATGCGATTTCATCATAGAT
>CANLED010000118.1 GCA_947489175.1 Chitinophagaceae bacterium
GAAAGTATGTTGCCAACGCCAAGTGGTTCAATTATTGTTGGACAAAAAATAGATGGGTTGGAAGACTTGAAACAAAATGCTGCATATATTGTGGTGAGTCGCAGCGAAGGAATCGTTTATAAACGGGTTTCCAGTCATCCTAAGAGCAAAAACAAGGTGATACTTACCAGCGATAATCAATTGTATCAACCTTACAACATCAACAGCGAAGAAATTCTAGAGCTTTGGGCTGCACAAATGGTCATCACCAAAGTAGCACAGCAACAACGTTGGGATGTAGGTCAATTGGCTAATATGGTTTCTAATTTACAGGATCAAGTTAGCTCTATGAAAAAGAGAATGAACTAAGCGCTTACAATTTTATGGGTTTTGTTTCATGTCAAATGGCTCATGACTCATAACTAAACTTTATCTTTGACCCCCATTAATGATTTAAGTGCATAGATGGGCTATTATCTAAAATGAATTTTATTGATGTCAAAGCAAACTGAAAGTAACATTTTTGAATACAATGAAGATTCGATTAGGAGTCTCGACTGGAAAGAACATATTCGGCTAAGGCCAGGTATGTATATTGGTAAATTAGGTGATGGTAGTAGTCAAGATGATGGTATCTATGTGCTTCTTAAAGAAGTGATGGACAATTGCATTGATGAACACATGATGGGATATGGTAAGAATATAGAGCTTACTTTAAATGCAAAAGAAGTTACCATCCGTGATTATGGCAGGGGTATTCCATTGGGTAAGTTGGTTGATGTAGTGAGTAAAATTAACACCGGTGCGAAATACGACAGCAAAGTTTTTCAGAAAAGTGTTGGATTAAATGGGGTAGGTACGAAAGCTGTTAACGCGTTGAGTGAATACTTTAAAGTTACTGCCTATCGTGATGGCAAGGAAAGATCTGCAGAATTTAAACGTGGCGAATTAGTAAAGGATTACAAAGAAATTGCTACCAAAGAATCAAATGGAACAACTGTGGTTTTTATTCCTGATGAAACAATTTTTAGAAACTTCCACTACATATCAGATTACATTGATAAACAACTTTGGAACTATTGTTTTTTAAATGCGGGTCTGATTATTAATTATAATAATAGAAAGTTTGTCAGTAAAAATGGATTGCTAGATTTACTTCACCGCTATGCCAACCAAGATGAACTTAGATATCCTGTTATTCACCTCAAAGGTGAAGATATAGAGATTGCTTTATCACACAATAATGAATATGGCGAAGACATTTACAGCTTTGTAAACGGTCAATACACCACCCAAGGTGGAACCCATGTGGTAGCATTTAGGGAAGCTATTGTTAAAACTGTGCGTGAGTTTTTCAAGAAAGATTACGATACATCTGATATTCGTCAGAGTATTGTTGCAGCAATCGCAGTAAGGGTGCAGGAGCCTGTTTTTGAATCTCAGACCAAAACGAAATTAGGCTCTCAGTATATCTCAGAGGGTGGAGCTTCCATGAAAAATTTCATGTTGGATTTTCTCAGTAAAGAGCTTAACAACTTCCTGCACAAGAACACGGCGATTGCAGAAGCATTGAAAAAACGGATAGAACAAAGTGAACGTGAAAGGAAAGAACTTGCTGGTATTAAAAAGTTAGCCAACGACCGCGCCAAGAAGGCAAATCTACACAATAAAAAATTACGCGATTGCCGCATTCATTTGAATGATGATACACCTGCAAAAGCAAAGGAAGAATTCATGGCCAAGAAATTGCAGAGCACCATCTTTATTACAGAGGGTGATTCGGCCAGTGGTTCTATAACAAAATCTCGCGAGGTTGAAAGCCAAGCCGTATTCAGTCTTCGAGGTAAACCCTTGAATTGTTATGGACTAACAAAAAAAGTTGTTTATGAGAACGAGGAATTCAACTTGCTTCAACATGCCCTGAATATTGAAGATGGGATGGATGACTTGAGATACAACAACATCATCATAGCAACGGATGCGGATGTAGATGGCATGCATATTCGTTTGTTGCTCATGACATTTTTCCTTCAATTTTTTCCTGATCTGGTGAGAGATGGACATGTTTATATTTTAGAAACACCTTTGTTTAGGGTTCGCAACAAACAAGAAACAATTTATTGTTACAGCGAACAAGAAAAGCAAAATGCCGTTAAAAAAATAGGTGCTAAAGCTGAGATTACAAGGTTCAAAGGTTTAGGCGAAATATCTCCTGATGAGTTTAAAAATTTTATTGGTGTCGACATGCGAAAAACACCTGTAATTCTTGAAAGTCAAATTCATATTCAACAATTGCTTGAATATTTTATGGGAAAAAATACACAGGAAAGGCAGGATTTTATTGTTTCAAATCTTCGTGTTGAATTGGATACAGTGGAAGAAAAAATTTAAATTGTGTAATCATGATGCATGTGGTGTTTAATGAGCCTGATATTGACGTTATGTCCAAAGCAATGGTGCTTGATGAATCATTAATTGGTGAAATAATTGTTGTTAGAGATGACTATGCTGTCGGTCCTCTAAATGATATTTACACAGCAGAAGGAGCTGCCATTCGTCTTGATTGGTGGCATGCGGTGCTCTTAGGCGGGGATTATAACAACTTGATTGCTGAGGGTAAAGTTAATGATGCACTCGCCGTTGAGACAATCAAAAAGAAACTAGACGAAGATAAAAATGAGGAGTTGTGGATTTGGGCTGCCCAAAATAAGCATGATGTTTGTGGCTATTATTGGTTGATGAGTCAGCTGCAAGCATATCAAGGGAGGATCTATATTCTTTATTTGAATAATCTTCCTTTTATCAATGAAAAGGGACATATTTTTTATCCCAATTGGCTCAGTCAAATTCTTCCCCGCGAATTTACTAAGGCTAAGAAATTAGCGCGCGCCATTACCAACAGTGAATTTGAAATTGATAAAGATGAATGGAATAGGCTTTGTAATGAGTCGAAATATATCCGCTTATTGGAAGGCGGAAAAAAATTGATTCAAAAAGAAATTGATTTTTATGATGCAGGATTGATTCAATACATCACGCATGACTACCAAAAAGCCCATAAAATAATACAACAGTTTCTTTCAAAAAACAAAGAAACAACAGGTGATGCTTTTCTTCTTTGGAGACTGAAATATATTTTACAAGATGAATCCTACGAAGTTCTTGGTGAGCAGAAGTCAATGAAAGATTTTGAAATTAGAAAAAGTTCTGCCACTAAGGCCCTAGCATAAAAAAGTATCTCATGGCAAAATCAAAATTTAATGTAGAAAGCGATAGCGATTCTGGAGTTTCAAACCAGTATAAATCATGGTTCCTCGATTATGCATCTTATGTAATCTTGGAAAGAGCTGTGCCAGCTATTACCGATGGCGTAAAACCTGTTAACCGCCGTATCCTTCATGCCATGAAGGAAATGGATGATGGCCGTTTGAACAAAGCAGCAAACATCATCGGACAAACCATGCAATATCATCCGCATGGCGATGCCAGTATTCAAGATGCGCTTGTTAATCTTGGACAAAAAGATTTGTTGGTTGAAACACAGGGGAATTGGGGTGATATAAGAACAGGCGACGATGCCGCTGCCCCAAGGTATATTGAAGCTCGATTGAGTAAATTTGCTTTGGAAGTGGCATTCAATGCCAAAACAACAGATTGGCAATTGAGTTATGATGGAAGAAAAAGAGAGCCCATCAGTCTACCCATGAAATTTCCATTGCTTTTGGCACAAGGTGCTGAAGGTATTGCTGTTGGTCTTTCAACAAAAATCTTACCCCATAATTTCATTGAACTGATTGATGCATCCATCAAGTATTTAAAAGGTAAGAATTTTGGGCTTTTTCCTGATTTCCAAACAGGGGGCATGATTGATGCCAGCAATTACAATGATGGCAAGAGAGGAGGCAGGATTCGCTGTAGGGCTCATATTTTTGAGAACGATAAAAAGTCAATTGTGATACGTGATGTTCCATATGGTGTTACCACAACCCAAATAATGGAATCAATCGTTAAAGCGAATGACCAAGGTAAGATTAAGATTAAAAAGGTGACAGACAATACGGCAGCTGAAGTAGAAATTATGGTAGAGCTTGCGCCAGGTATTTCATCAGATATCACCATTGATGCACTCTACGCTTTTACAGATTGTGAAGTAAGTATTGCCCCTAATGCATGCGTTATTGTTAACAATAAACCATTGTTCCTTTCTGCAACAGATTTGCTTCAAATTTCAGCTGACAATACCAAAGAACTTCTTAAAAAAGAACTTGAAATTAAATTGTCTGAGTTAGAAGAAAAATGGCATTTCACTTCACTTGAAAAAATCTTCTTCGAAGAAAAAATATACAAGGAGCTAGAAAAAAAGCATGAAGATTGGGAAACCGTCTTAGGCGCTATTCACAAAGCGTTTAATCCATTTAAAAAATTATTCAAACGTGAAATACTTCGGGAAGACATTGTCAAACTAACCGAAAAACCTGTTAGAAGAATCTATAAGCTAGATATCGATGAATTAAATCAGCAAATCAAAGGGATTGATGATGAAATTGATCAGACAAAAAACTTTCTTGCGAATTTAAATGAGTACGCTATTTCTTATTACCAAGGATTGCTTCAGAAATACAGCAAAGGAAGAGAACGAAAAACTGAAATCAAAACATTTGATGTAATACAAGCAAGGCAGGTGGCGATAGCAAATGCCAGGCTCTATGTAAACAGAACGGAAGGTTTTGTTGGAACAAGCCTTAAAAAAGATGAGTTTGTAGCTGAGTGTTCTACATTAGATGATGTAATTGTTTTCACAAGGCGTGGTATCATGAAAGTGGTTAAGGTAGATGATAAAGCCTATATAGGAAAAGATATCATCTATGCAGCAATTTTTCAAAAGACTGATGAAAGGATGACGTATAACATGGTTTATACCGATGGAGCAACAGGAGTCGTTTACGCAAAACGATTCAATGTTACGGGTGTTACGCGCGACAAAGAATACGACCTCACTAAAGGAACTGATAAATCTAAAATCAACTATTTCAGCATCAACCCTAACGGAGAAGCTGAAGTGGTAGCCATCAATTTAAGTCCAAACTGCTCTGCAAGGAACAAACAAATTGATTTTTATTTTGAAACCTTAGACATCAAAGGACGCAGTTCGATCGGCAACCAAGTAACAAAATATCCCGTAAAAAATATAAAACTTAAAGAAGCAGGGAAGTCAACCTTGGGTGGAAGGGAGCTTTGGTTTGATGATAATTTTGGCAGGCTAAATGCTGATCAAAAAGGAGTTTATTTGGGCAGTTTTCAACCCGATGATTTACTTTTGTCGATTTACAAAGATGGATATTATGAACTTGTTGGAACGGACTTAACGCAGCGTTTTGATGTAGATAAATTTATTACTATTGAAAAGTTTTATCCAAATAAAATAATCACGGCGGCATATCTCGACAGTGAAAAGAATCAGTTTAATGTAAAGCGATTTAGAATAGAAACAACTACCCTCAATAATAAATTTTATTTTATTAAAGAGGCTCCAGGTAATTATGTAGAGGCAATTTCTTTAGAGGAGAGTCCAATCTTAATCATTCGCTCTGGTAAAGGAGTTCAAATAAAGGAAACAAAGATTAAAATTTCTGATTTTGTTGAATTGATGGGTTGGCGTGCCATTGGAAATAAACTCACAGATTATACCAAAACAACGGAAATAGAATGGGTTGGAACTGATGGGAACACCAAGCAGACTCAATTGTTTTAGCGTGATGGAGATTAGCTATCTTTTGACATGTGAAAAAATTGCTATTTAAAATATATATTTGTATAAAGTACATTAGAAAGGTTCTGACCAATGAACCAAGAAATAACGGACTTAAAAAAATTCCTTCAAATGTCTTTAAAACACGAAGAAGATTATAACGCACAACTTTCCGGTTCAATTCCAGAGCAGGAATCTACCTCAAATAGTTGGTTTAAGAGAAGAAAAAAGGGTATCAATACTTCTACGTCGGAAAAGAAAGAAACACCAGATGGTTTATGGACGCAGTGCCCATCCTGTAAATATACTTGCACTACCATCGAGTTAAAAGAAAACCTCTCTGTTTGTCCAAAATGTAGTTATCATCATCGCATCGGCAGTGCTGAATATTTTGATATATTTTTCGATAACCAAGAGTTTACAGAACTCTTTGCTGACGTTCGTTCTGTTGATTTCTTAGGATTTAATGACCTTAAACCCTATAAAAAAAGACTTGTTGAAGCATATAGCAAAACAGGATTGCACGATTCAATTACGTCAGCAGTAGGCAATGTTGGTGGAAGCAGTTTGGTGATTTGTTGCATGGATTTCAATTTCATCGGTGGCTCTTTAGGCAGCGTTATGGGAGAAAAAATAGCACGTTCTGCAGATTATTGCCTTCAGCACAAAACGCCTTTGATGATTATCAGCAAAAGTGGTGGAGCGCGAATGATGGAAAGCGCATTTTCATTGATGCAATTGCCTA
>CANLED010000119.1 GCA_947489175.1 Chitinophagaceae bacterium
GGAGGACTTAATGTCCGTGTTACTGTTTGACCTAATTTATTCCCCTTTTCATCAAATATGGCCGCTTTTATAACAGCGTTTAATTCAGCATTAAAAACTCCAGTATACTTGGTGGAGCCAACAGTTGGTTCGGATCCATTCTTAGTAAAACGAACGTTATGAAGATCTGAATCAGTAAAAAAATGAACCTTCGCAACAAGTTCTAAACTGTCGGCTGCAAACGAGATGAAAGGGTTGTACATGCTTCTGGAGTATATGACCCTATCGCGATCAAGCCTTTTAAAATTCATCTCGACACCATGCTGAAATCGAGTCCAATTCTTTAATGAAGGATCTGTCCATCCAACTTCCGCATTGGCCAATACACGAGGATATAACATTAATTCGCCTATATCACTTGTAGGCGTAAATTCACCCCACAAACAAACCTGTGAACCCATTATCAATTTGGCTTCTTCTTTGGTTAATCCCTCAGGGATTGGTTCATATTGGTATACTTTCTTCAAAGGGATAATACCTCTAGGTGCTTCTGGTTCCAAATCCACTGGCCCCTGATGATTATTAATGTAAGAATGGAGATAAGAAGCTTGAATAGTTTTATATCCAGCCCGGGGGGCATCTACTTCTGGTGAATACCTGTTTCTCCTCCAAGCCATGATAATCGCTTTTGGAGCGCCTCTCCCATCCAGAATCTCGTCCCAGCCGATTAATGTTTTGCCCCGAGAGATGATTTGTTTATTGATCCGGCTTATAAAATGGCTTTGTAATTCATTCAAATCTTTTAAGCTATGCTCTTTCACAGTTTTAGTACAGTGCTCGCATTTTGCCCAGTCATTTTTATTACACTCATCACCTCCGATATGAATATATTTGGAAGGGAAAAGTTCAGTGAGTTCACTCAATACATCATTTATAAATTCGTAAGTAGTTTCCTTACCAGCACAAAGGGCATTATTGGGAGAACGGCCACCCGTTGAAACCTCAAAAAGAACATCTTTGCGGCAGGTTAAAAATGGATAAGAAGCAATAAGTGCCTTACTATGTCCGGGTATGTCTATTTCGGGTATTATTTCAACATTTCTAATTCTTGCGTACTCTACAACCTCTTTTATATCATCTTGCGTGTAGAATCCTCCAATTGTAGTCGCTTCATCTGGTTTTCTAAATTCGCGATTCCACCAATGTATACCAGTTCTATCTGCTCGCCAAGCACCTTTTTTTGTAAGGTTAGGATATTTTTTTATTTCAACCCTCCATCCCTGATCATCGGACAGATGCCAATGGAATTTGTTTGTTTTATAGGATGATATGATATCAATTTGTTTCTTAACAAATTCCTTTGACTGAAAATGACGTGAAACATCCAGCATTAATCCTCTCCATTCAAATCTTGGTTTGTCGGTTACTTCCATACATGGAATATTTATAGACTTGCTGGCAATCTGCCTTGTATCCCCATCTATGGTTTGTCTTAATGTTTGAAAAGCATTGAAAAAACCTGAATATGTTGTTGCCTTTATACTGATTTCTTTTGATGATATTTTTAATTTATACCCCTCTTTAGCTATTGAAGGATCGTCAGTTATGTCAAATCGGATATAATTCGATGATGTCGTTTTATTCCATTTAGTAACATGAATATTTAATCCGGCATCATTCTTTATCTTTTCCTTGATGTAAGGACCCAAGTCGTCAATGAATTCTTCTGGCAAAAATATTTTGGTAGTCGGAACAAGGCTGAAATATCCAACACCAATTTTCACTGATTCCGGTTGTGGGATAAAGTAAACTTTTTCCGCCTCTTTGTTTACAGGTTCAATATCATCACTTAACTTAATTGAAGAAAGCAAAGGCAATGTGATTAGTAGAATCAGGCTTCTTATATTTTTAAATGAATGCAGACAATTGGTTTCGTTTTTTATCATGATTTCAAATTTATTTAGCAAAAAATAATACTTAACGGACAAGATTTTTATTTTATCTCGGTAATGCTACAAGCATAAAGCCACTACCAGCCTTAAGCCATCCAGAAGAATTCCAAAGTTTCAGTTTTCGGTCCACCTATTCCTGAGATTTTATTCAAGCGCAAAATTTTGAGTCTAAAAGTTTTTCACCTTTCGATATTCACCATTTTATAACTATATCTCATTTATAAGAGTGACGGAAACATTAAATCTGGACAGGATATTTTACAAATAACCTTTCCGCGTAAATGGCTGGCAGCGTTTCAGGAACTTCTGCAGCCTCGATCGTAATGATTTCGATGCTTAATTGAACATTTTTTATCCGGCGGCATAAAATATCCAACTTCGACGTTTTGTACTCATGGTTACCTACGTTTAATGTATCTAAACTGAATTCAAAAATCAGTCAAGTTATTTAGGGGGCTAAGACACGCTAACACTTCGCTGAAAGCCAAAAGATATTTATCTGAAACCCTCTACAGTATTGGATTTTAGCTTATTTTTAGGCAAAAAAAATGACCACCAAAAAGTGGTCAAAGTGCCCAAGACTGGATTCGAACCAGCACGCCGTTTCCAGCGCTACCACCTCAAGGTAGTGCGTCTACCAATTTCGCCACCTGGGCCCGAGGGACGACAAAATTATAAAAATTAAAATAGAGAACAGGCACAACGTCCATTTATTTTTTAAGAACAATCCTGAATGTGGTTCCTTTTCCTAGCTCGGACTGTTTTACAAAAAGTTGACCTGAGTGATATTGCTCTACAATTCTTTTAGAAAGGGTCAAGCCTACTCCCCACCCCCTTTTACGGGTTGTGAATCCAGGTGTAAAAATATCTTCATACATGCTTTGTGGTATGCCCTTGCCTGTATCTGTAATGTCAATGTTAACTTCACGAAGTGTTTCATCAATTGAAATGGTTAATTTCCCCACTCCTTCCATTGAATCCAACGCATTTTTTATTAAGTTCTCCAATACCCATTCAATAAGTGGCGTAGAAAAAAACACTAAACTGTTCTCATTCAAATTATTTTGTAACACAAAATGCGTTTTTTCAGAAGCCCGTTTCCTCATATATTCCACCACACCTGATACAACTTGAATGATATCATTTTCTTCTTTTTTGGGGATTCCCCCAATCATGCTAAACCTTTCACTGATCAGTTTTAAACGATCGATGTCCTTTTGAATGTCGGGTAATACCTGATTCATATCACCCCCATGCCGAAGGATGTCTAACCAACCTGACAATGCAGAAATCGGTGTACCGAGCTGATGCGCGGTTTCTTTTGCCAATCCTGCCCACAAATGGTTTTGTGCAGATTCATATCGATTCTTTATTGAAATCAACATAAAGAAACTAAACAGAATGACTATGAGCAACTGAACCAGTGGAAAATACCTAACTTGTTTCAATAAATTGGATTCATCATAATAATACAAGTTGAATCGTCTCCCCTCATTGTCAAAATAGGTTTTGATGAAAGCACCCCTGCTTTTGAATTTATGAAGTTCCGCTTGTAAATAAGATTCGTTATTGACAATACGGGAAGAATCGAAATTCACAAAACTCATGATGCTGTCGTACTCATTGGTTTCAATAACAGGAATATTTTGTTGCTCTGTAACGATGATTGTGGCTAAAGAAATATTGTCAAAATCACTGGCTGATGCGATAGTTTGCTGTGCTGACACCCATTCTTCAATTTTTTTGCGCTCCTGCGTTGCAATCTTTTTTGCAAGCATGTTTGAATAAAAAAATGTTCCAATCACGATAAAAACCGCAACAAAGGAAACAATGAACTTCCATTTAAAGAATGTAATGAGCATGAATGTGATTGAAGTTGGTAGATTCTTACCGAATATCGCAAAGAATTATAGAAAACAGCTAAAATCAATGAATTTCTGAAAGTTTATTTATCAGAATGGAGTTATTTTTGACAGATAAACAACCAACTTGGATTATCAACCAACTGTAGCAGTAATCATCTTGAATTGGAACGGCAGAAAATATTTAGAGCGTTTTCTTCCTTTTATCCTAGCATCTACCTATAAAAACATGGATGTTATACTTGCAGACAATGCATCTACTGATGATTCTGTAGAATATGTACAATTACATTTCCCTTCTGTAAAAGTATTGATCAATACGAGCAATGAAGGTTTTGCAGGTGGATACAATTGGGCCATGGAACACATCAACCATGAAATTTCTGTATTGCTAAATTCTGATGTGGAAGTAAGCGAAGGATGGATTGAACCTGTAATTTCATTGTTTGAAAAAGATACAACTCTTGCAGCTGTGCAACCCAAGATTCTTGACTATAACAACAGAGATCAGTTTGAATATGCAGGTGCTGCGGGTGGATGGATTGATCGATATGGCTATCCATTTTCAAAAGGTCGAATTTTTGACTCCATTGAAAAAGACAGTCACCAGTATGATGAGGTAAGTCAAATTTTTTGGGCATCTGGAGCAGCCATGTTTATTCGAACAGCCATCTTTAAAGAGATGAAGGGCTTTGATACCTTTTTCTTTGCTCACCAGGAAGAGATTGATTTGTGTTGGAGAATGCAACATGCCGGATATAAAATTGTATCCTGCCCAAGCTCTGTTGTTTATCACATAGGCGGAGGAACACTTAGCAAAGACAATCCTCGCAAAGTTTTTTTGAATTTCAGGAATAACCTCATCATGCTATTTAAGAATTTAGGAGGAATGGAAAGGTTGTGGGTGATTGGAAGCAGGTTTCTATTAGACGCCATCAGTGCGTATAAGAACGTTATATCCGGACAACCTTCTTTTTTTGTTGCAGTTGCAAAAGCTCATTTTGGTTTTTTTAGTTGGATGATTTTCAACCAATCAAAAAGTGTGTTCCCTTTGAAAAAAGGAGGGAAAATAGCCGGCAAATTTGATGGGAATATTATATGGGAGCATTTTATAAAAGGGAAAAAACGTTTTTCAGAAATTATCCTTGATATTAAATGAAATGTTGTTTCGATTGATTAATTTCGCACAGCAAAAAAGGTTTTTATGCAACAAAATATAATTGAAAACGGAGAGAAAAAAGATTTTGGAAGAAATTGGGTAACCTCTTCAAGGTTCTTATTTCATATTCAACTTTTTGCCTTCTTAGCCTTCGTGTTGGGTGGGTGTTATGGATTGTACAGCACGCACTACAAAGGCAAGCCTAAAGTTGAGGTTCCTGAAAGTACCTTGTATACGCCAAAATACAAATAAGAAATAATTTTTGGATTAGCATGAATTCCCTTATTTTTGCAGTCCGAAAAAATGCTCTTTTAAAAAATGCGGAAGTAGCTCAGCTGGTAGAGCACAACCTTGCCAAGGTTGGGGTCGCGGGTTCGAATCTCGTCTTCCGCTCAAAGTTCCATCACGAGATGGAACTTTTTATTTTGGATAGTACTTTACGCTAATGGGTATCTATTTCAAAAGCCCGGGTGGTGGAACTGGTAGACACGCAGGACTTATAATCCTGTTCGCCGCAACGCGAGTGCGGGTTCAAGTCCCGCCCCGGGCACTTTTTTTTATCTTCACTTTACAAATTTCAATTTAAGTTAAACTGATTTTATAATGATTACCATAATTACATGGATAATATCATCTTGAGAAATCACCATTTTGCAAATCCACAGAATTTTAGATTGCACTAAAGATTGATGATTATTATTGCAACCACCCTATTTCAGCAGATTCTTCATAAAATAAAATTGCAAACCTTTCGGATATTCTATTGCTGCGCAATTCTGTTTTTAAGTCCCCCCGATTGTAAAATAATTGAAAACAATAACACGGCAATTGCACCAATAGCGTTAAGCCAAAGCCATCCAATATCTGTAAAAAAGTACATCGACAATACAACAACTTCCCCTGCTATGGCACCATAAAACACGGCTTTCCCCCCTACCGATTTTACATAAAATGCAACCAAGAAAATACCAAGGATAACACCATAAAACCAAGACCCAAGCACGTTAACAGCTTCAATTAGACTCCCCATGCCAGTAGCGAATTGTGCAAATACAACACAAAATAATCCCCATAAAAAAGTGTATTTCTTTGAAAGAATAAATTCTTGCTTATCAGAAAGATTGGGATTGATAAATGGACGATGGAAGTCAATCAATGATGATGAGGATAATGAATTCAATGCAGCTGAAATACTTCCCCAAGCAGCTAGAAAAATAACGGCTATCAATAACCCAATTAACCCATGGGGCATGTGGTCCATCACAAATCGAATAAAAATATAATTAGTATCAGAACTTTCAACAGCAATGCCTGATGACTTAATCATACCTTTCACTTCTGTTCGCATCTCTTCTTGTTTGGCAGCCACCTCGTCTAGTTTTGTTTTTGAAACAGCTTGGCCATTTTTCAAACAATCTGCCAGGTGTATTTTTTTCTCCTCTGCTAATTTTATATGTTCTTCTTCCAACTCTAGTATTCGTGATTTAAATGATGTCTCTTTTAATTTATTTGTTG
>CANLED010000120.1 GCA_947489175.1 Chitinophagaceae bacterium
AAAAAGGCGTCAATTTCTTGACGCCTTTTTCAATATTAAATCGAGTTAAATTAATAACCAGGGTTCTGCTTCAAAGCTCCCTTAGAAAGAACGATTGCTCTTTCAGGGATAGGATAGAACTCATTCTTAGCCTGGAAACCAGGAGAAGATTTAAGATACAACCTCTTGTTCTTTTCAACAGTAAGGTAAGCATTCAACGTAGTTGCTGCATAACCATTGCCATAACGAGCTAGATCGAAGAATCTGTGGCCTTCCATAGCAAGTTCAAGCCTTCTTTCGAAACGAACTGCTTCTCTAGCAACAGCTTTATCGGTCCAAGCTACAGTATAGTTAGCGATGTTGTAAACAGCTGGACTGCCAGTAACTCTGCTCGCAGGAGCTGCTGCTCTTGTACGAACTTGGTTAACCAAAGTACGTGCTCTATCAAGAGATCCAACTTCAACTTCACACTCAGCAGTCATCAAAAGAAGATCTGCAAAACGCATAGCGTTGTAGTTTTTAGCAGTCATGTTTCTCCATCCGTTTGCAGTGAAGCTGTTGATGTCTGCTGCAGAATATACGTGCTTTTTAGGGCTGTATGGACCAGCATAACCTACGTCACGGATCCAGTTACGACCAGGGTGTCCACCCCAATCCCAGAATGGTACAGAACGACGACCAACAGACCAGTCAAGACGTGGGTCAACTCTTTCAGTACCCAAAGTGAAAGGATCAGAACTTGCTTGAGCAGCATCATTCTTTACATCTACATCGTTGTATGTTCCAAACAATGGAAGACCAGTTGCAGATGTTTTGTAAGCATTTACAAGGTTCTGAGAAGGCTGCAAGAATCCGCAGCAACCGAAGTCACCACCATAAGGGAAGGCAAGGCCATATCCCCTGTTTCCGTCACCTTCTTGACTTCCTTGAGCAGCCATCTGTACAGAAAATACTGATTCAGCTGTGTTCTCAAAACGAGCGTCAAAGTTTTTCCAATACGCATCCTGAAGAGCAAACTTAGTTCCACCAACAGTTACACCAGAAGCGATGAGGGTGTTGAAAAGAGTAAGTGCTTCAGCAAACTTCTTTTGATACAAGTAAGCTTTAGCAAGGTATGCTCCAGCAGCCCACTTATTGATACGACCCAATTGAGATTGAGTAGCAGGTAAGTTTGCATAAGCATAAGAGAAATCAGCTTCAATGAATTTCCAAGCAGCTGCAGCACCACCAGGGTTACCTGGGTTAACAGTAGTTGTATCGGTAATTACAGGAATGTTGTTCCACATTTTCATAGCCTCGAAATGTTGGAAACCTCTGATAAATCTTGCTTCACCTAAAAGTCTTGTCTCGTCAGCAGCAGACAATTCTTTTGGAGCTTTTACTTTTGTTTTACCGATGATTTTGATAACATCATTAGCACGTGCGATACCATCATAGATAGATATCCACCTTGCATAAAGACCTTGAGTTGAAGGTATTGTGTTATACGTTTCAACAGTAGTCATTGGCGGTTGGTCATTTGCATCTGTTCCTTTGTAAGCATCATCAGAAGCGATATCACCATATACCCAGTTAGTAACTGGCGTAAACCAGTTTTCACCATACTTAAATTGAGATTCACCGTCGAGCATACCATAGGCACCGATCAAAACGGCATCAATACCTTTTGCACTCAACAATTGTTCATCACCATACTGTCCGTATGGAGAGGTCTCTAGGAAGCTCTTCTTACAAGCCCAGATACCAGTTGCCAACATTACGATGGCAATTGAGATTTTTAAAAATTTATTCTTCATCTTTTTCTTTTTTACTAGTTCGCGATTGGTTAGGATTGATTAGAACGAAGCGTTGATACCAAAGGTGATAATTCTAGGTACAGGGAAGTTACCTGCATCTACACCCATGTTATAGTCAACCGCTTGGTTACGATAATCACCTCTACCTGTATTGAAGTTTCCGATTTCAGGATCCAAACCAGAGTATTTGGTAATGGTAAGAATGTTCTGTGCTTGAACATAAACACGAAGTTTGTCAAGACCGATTTTCTTAGCACTGTTTGAAGCTAGGTTGTAACCTAAGCTCAAGTTTTTCAACCTCAAATATCCACCTGGCTCGATGTAGTAGCTAACTGGAACCTGTCCACTTGCACCATCAGCAGCATTCAACCTAGGAAGTAATTTTGTATCACCTGGTTTTTCCCAGCTGTCATACAATACTCTCTTGGTTCTGTTACCTTGGAAGGTATTAAAGTCTGTCCAATAACGTACATAGTTAGCAAGATCTCCACCAGCTTTCCAATAAACGAAAGCAGTTAAATCAAATGCTTTGTATGTAGCAGAGAAATTGAAACCTGCAATGAACTTAGGATGTGGGTTACCAATGAAAGTCTTATCTTTTTCATCGATCTTTCCATCAGGCTTGCCATTGGCACCGCTGATATCCTTGTATTTCCATCCACCAAGGAATTCACCACCTTGATCAAGTGCAGCCAATTCAGCAGCATCGTCAAAGAAGCCATCTAGTTGGTATCCATAGAAGCTCATGAAAGGCTTACCAACAACTGAACGGTTGAATGGATCGATACGAGTACGGCTACCATCAACAAACTCACCAGTAATTGCATCAACAGTATTTCTGTAAGCAGAAATGTTAGCGCCAATTTCATAAGAGAAATCTTTACCAGACTTGCCTCTGTAGTTAATGCTTAAATCAATACCATTATTAGTCATCTTTCCGATGTTCTGTGGTTGATTGTCAACAAATCCGTTGATTGTTGGATCTAATTCCACAGGGAAAAGAAGCTTCGATGTTTTTTTGCTATAAACCTCTAAAGTAACATTCAACTTGTTATCAAGCATTGATGCATCGATACCAAAGTTTGTTGTTCCTGCAACTTCCCACTGAACATCAGGGTTACCGATTTTTCTGTGTGCGAAACCTGCAGATGATGAGTTACCACCATTGATAGGATATGTAGTGAAACCATTCTCGTAAGCATACAAGTTAGCAAAGCCGAAGCCTGGGATCCTGTTGTTTCCAAGAACACCATAACCAATCCTAAGTTTCAAGTCGTTCAACCATGAAGCTGAAGATTTCATGAATGACTCATCAGAAACCCTCCAACCTAAGCTGGCTCCACCGAAGTTACCAAACTTGTTCTTTGGTCCGAACTCGTTAGATGCACCATCACGACGGAATGAACCACTGAAGATGTACTTGTTATTGTAAGTATAATCACCTTTTACAAGTAATGGAGTGTAGAACCTGCTGATGTACTCATAACTTGAACCATTTGGTGTAGGATTCTGACCCGAACTAACCTGCCAGAAATTACGATCAAATAGGAAATAATCAGAAGAAGAAGCACTTTGTCCGCGACCTCTGAACTGCTTAACCTCATTACCAACTACAACTGAAACATCATGCAAATCAGCAAATGTTTTCTTGAAACGTAGTGTATTGAACCATGTCAAAGCATATCCATTGCTAGCATTCTCATAATAGCTTCCTGTACCACCACGACCTTCAGAAGTCTCGTAACGTGGAAGGCCAAAACCACTGCTTGAGTTATTCCCGTAATCAATACCGAAATTGCTGCGTGCAGTTAAATATTTTAAGAAATCAACTTCAGCATAAAGATTTCCAATTACACCAATTTTAGTGTCCTTTTTATCCTTATCTCTGAAACGATCTGCTACAGGGTTACCTGCGTTACCAAGGTTAGAACCTCTTGTACCAGCCCAATTGCCCTTGATATCATATACGGGAACAATAGGTTGCATACGAGCAGCCATCAAAATAGCATTTCCCTCATCTTGGTTATTGAAACCAGGAATTTGATCAATGAAATTGATTTGAAGACTTTCACCAAGCTTCACCTTATTTTTAACAATGAAGTTTGTATTGCTACGAAGAGAATATCTTTTATACCTAGTTTGAATAACTAAACCAGACTGGTCAAAATAGTTCAATCCAAAAAGATAGTTTCCTTTATCAGTACCACCAGATACATTCAACTGATGATTCATCATTGGAGCAGCTTGGCTAATTTCTTTCAACCAATCAGTTCCAACTTTATTTGCCTTGTGGATCAAATAAGTTTTGCTGTCATCATTAACATTGTAAATATCTAATTTGTAAAGGTCTGGATTTGCAGCAGCATCACCAGCACCTGCACCTGACTTAGAACCAGCTAAGATATACTCAGGAATGATTGGAGTTGTGCTTCCCAAAGGAGCATACTGACCATGGAATACCCTTCCTTGCGCATCAACCTGTCCAGCATTTTTAGCCAACTTCCAAAGATAGTCGCCATATTCCTTAGTATCCAAAAGGTCTAAACCTTTGTTGAAGAACTGAGAACCATAATAAGCATCATAGCTGATCTTTGGAGTTCCAACCTTACCTCTTTTAGTGGTAATGATAATTACACCATTGGCAGCAGCAGATCCATAAAGAGCAGAAGCAGACGCATCTTTCAATACCTGCATTGACTCAATGTCTGAAGGGTTGATTTCATTAACAGAACTCAACTGAATACCATCAACAACGAAAAGTGGGTCATTTGATCCGAAAGTACTGAAACCACGGATACGGATGTTAGAACCAGCACCTGGAACACCAGACGAAGTTACTGTAACACCAGACGCACGTCCTTGAAGAAGGTTCTCAATGTTTGAACCTGGGTTAGCTGTCATGTCTTTTACATTTACAACTGCAACCGCACCTGTAATGTCTTTTTTACGCTGAGCAGTGTAACCTGTTACAACTACTTCTTCAAGATTACTCAAAGTACTTGCCAATGTAATGCTCAAGGCACTAGACTGACCAACTTTAACATCCTGAGATTTTGTACCTGTAGCTGAAATTTGCAATACCGCATTGGCAGGCACTGTAATGGCAAATGTGCCATCCTCAAGCGTTGAAGTTCCAACGTTGGAACCCTTTACTTGAACAGTTGCGCCTGCAACTGGTTTGCCATCTGAATCAACCACCTTTCCGGTGATCTTTTTCTGTGCAAATACAACAACACACATCAACAAAGATGCAAGCATCAATGTCGCAGCCTTAGTTGCACTTCTACGAAAGAATTGTTTCATAATGAAGCTAGATTTGATTTAAAATTTGGGTTTACTATTACTAACAAAGTTTGAAGTCTATTTTTGGCTTAGGTTAAATACAATCGTTCTCTTAAGGCGGGGCTAATAAGACATGTATTTTTTACATTTCGCTGCACAAGATTAATAATTTATTAACATCAGCCCAAATTTTCTATTCCTAAAAATCACTTTTTAGCATAAACTCTTGCTAAAAATATCATGTAAATTTGACATATTAATATTTTTTAAAATCTAAGTAATTGTAAATCAATTGTTTACAATTGTAAATTTCAGTTCAAAAAAAAACCTCATAAGTTAAAAAAAAATTAAAAAAATAATTTTCAAATGGGTTACCTAAAATGATTTAGTTTTTTTGAAACTTAAAGCCCTGCCGTGTTCCAATATTGGAACACGGCAGGGCTTTAAGTTATGGCTGATGGAAATTTTTTACTTTGCGCTTCTATTGTGCAGCAAACTGCTTCTCCAATGCAGCAATTCGTACTTTATCCAACACTTTTACACCTGATGAAATAATCACCCTATATTTAAAGGTCACAGACTCGCCTGGTTTTAATGTCAAATTCAATTCATTCTTTCCATTGGTAAATACCTTTTCTCCCAATGGGTTTGCCGCAAACAAACCATATCCCCTGGCATGCCAATTCGTTGGGTAACCTGTATTCGTGGGGTGGTCAATAATCACAATACTGATTGTATCTACCCCCATTTTGCCATACATCATGCACCAGGATGCTTTCTTACTCCACACATCTTCTCCTTGTACTCCATTGCTGTTTACATAATTCCCCGTCGGAATAGTATCTAGTACTGCTTTAATTACTGTTTCAATGCCGTTTGCATCTACAAACTTCTTAGTCTCCTTCGTTGGTATCTGCAACTCATGTGCCATCCTCAATCCTAAAAATCCATCTTTAACATCCTTAAACAATACAGGAACCACCGCCTTCAAAGTTGTTGTTCGGTCAATTACCCAACTTCCTTCTACCTCACTAAAGGCATAACCTGTTGTTTCATTCAACAATGTTTTTCCTGTATGATCCTGCCAGTATGATTCATACCCCAACTTCCCAATCTTACCATCCTTCATCTCTGTTAGCTTTCCAAACTTAATGGTTCCATACAAATACTTCTTTTCAGCTGGTATGGCAAATGAATTGTTCCAAAAATCAAGTCCGTTGACACTTTCATAATTCAGCCACAATCCCAAATGATGCGGATGGTCTGTTGGATCTCCTGGCTGCGTGTTCATCGGAAATCCCCGCGTTATTACAGTTCCATTGGGTGCTGATATTGGATACAATACCTGCTTGGCTATGGTGTCTGGAAAGAAAAAATCTGTGAAAGGCTTTCC
>CANLED010000121.1 GCA_947489175.1 Chitinophagaceae bacterium
AGGATGTAATTTGAAATCTGAATTGGGCCAAATGTTTGGAACATATTTGATGGAAAACGTGCATACAAAAGTTAAGTTCAATGTAAAAATCCCGGTTTTTCAGATGGAAGCTCCTTTTAAAAGAAATTGAACGGAAAAAGTCTAAAACAGAGTTTAAATTTACAGTTAAGAATAATACACGTGAAATAGCAGGGTTAAATCTTTTTTATGAGTTATAAAGTGTCTTTTAATAATAAGAACAGGGTGTTTTGGAACGCGTTGAAGGCTGAAGTAGATGGTTATTTTGAAAAAAATAGCATCAAAAAAACTGGCAACTGGAAACTTTATGGCAAAACGATGATCATAATTCCATCGATGCTTGGTTTATATGCATTGCTAATGCTTGTTGATATGCATTGGGCGCTAACATCTTTTCTTTGGGTGTTGTTTGGACTAAACATGACCGCCATAGGGTTCAACGTCATGCATGATGCCTGTCACGGTAGTTTCTCAACAAAAGGCTGGGTGAATGAGATCTTTGGACTAACCAATAACTTTCTTGGAGGCAATGCTTTTCTATGGAAACTCAAGCATAACATCATTCACCATACATACACAAACATTGATGGTGTAGATGATGACATCAACAACATGCCTTTTATGCGTGAGTGTACATCACAACCTTGGAAGCCTATGCACCGTTTTCAAAGTACATACATGTTTGTACTATATGGTTTCACTTCTTTGTTCATGTTTTTTTCTGATTACATCAAGTATTTTTCAAAACGCATCTATACAACCCAATTGAAAAAAATGGAAACCTCTGATCACTTTGTGTTTTGGTCAGGAAAAGTATTTTTCATCCTTTTTTACATTGTATTGCCCATAGTTATGATTGGTTGGAAAGGTTGGTTATTAGGATTTTTGATAAGCCAGTTTACACTTGGTTTAACGTTGGCGTTTGTTTTCCAATTGGCACACGTGGTTGAACACGCTGAATTTGATTTTGCGGGTGTTGATCCTAAGCTTATCGAAGACGAATGGGCCATTCATCAAGTTAAAACAACAGCTAATTTTGCTTCTAAAAATAAAATTGTTACCTGGTTTGTAGGTGGGTTAAATTATCAAATTGAGCATCACTTATTCCCAAGAATCAGCCACATTCATTATCCGGCAATCAGTAAGATTGTTAGAGATACCTGCGCAAAATTCGATTTGCATTACATCTATTTCGAAACCACCAGGTCTGCAATCGCTTCTCACGTGAGGTTTATGCATTCAATGGGGAAAAGACCTGCTATAGCATAAAATTTTTTAGCGAGGTTTATATTTAGATCCCGCTAAAATTTTTGCAGCATCCATGATTATCAACTGATCAATGGTCGTTGATTTATTTTTGTTCATGTATGTTTCAATAATTTTTCTACCAACATACAATGAAATAAAACCCGGCGAGCCCTGTCCAAACTCCACAGTTTCAGGTGCGTCTCCTATAAATGAACGTATTTTTAAGAGGTCTGTTTCATACAAAAGGTTGTTTTCCGTGAAGTAATTCCAAATTAATCCTTCATTGTCTGTTACACCCTTTAATTGTGCTGTGGTATAGCCTAATTTGAATTCATCCTTTTTGGCGGGTAAGAATAAATCAAGTAAATACATCCTTTTGCCATGATCCACCAATATTTCCAAAAAGTTTTTTGAATTATAGTTTAATGGCATGATGTCATCAATGATGTTTTTCATGCAGTTAATAGAAATATATTCTGTTGTGAACCTTCTAGAAAGATACTCAGGGTATAGTTGTTGCCCAGGCTCTGATCTGTAAAAGCTTGATTTATCCCCGAGGTGAAGCTGAAGCCCAGTACATAATGCATTCGTTGTAATTATCTCAGACTGCATTCCTGTTGCGGTATTCACAAAGGCATCCATTGGACCTATAAAAGGGATAAATTCATTTGGAAGCTTGTAACCAGGGAAATAATAGGCAACATATTTCAATCCTTCTTTTGTTTCTGAAGCCGCTTCTTCTATTCCTTTTTCGATTGTTTTAGATGAATCAAATATTGGTTTATAATCGTGGATGAATTTTTTTATGTTGATGCTAAAATTCATGCTGTCTTCTGTACTCAAGCCTACAATTTTTTCAATAAAATCGCTATAAAAAGTGGGATACTTCTTTTCTAGTGCTTTCAATGAATAGGAAAGATTTGATGTGTCTGTCTTGAAAAAATCTTGGTCAAATCTTTTAACTGTTAAATTGATTTTTATGTTGCTCACATCTGGGGTTTTTGGCCCCTCATTGCAGGCAATTCCAACCAAGATAATTAACATCCAAAGGCAGCGCTGTTTCGTAAACATAAAAAAAGAATTTAATGGAAAATCGTTCTAATGTATGTTGCAAAAATAGAGGAAAGGATTTTTCTAAAGATAGATTCTCTAAGTTTTAGCATTTATTCACTTGAATTCCTCAATTTTGCGGCATGAAGGTATTCCTTGCACAGCAAAACTATCATATTGGAAATTTCGCACTGAACCTAGAAAAAATGCTTCAAGCAGTTGAAGAAGGCAGGATCCTTGGTGCTGATTTAGTTGTTTTTTCTGAACTGTCTGTATGTGGGTACCCCCCGCGTGATTTCCTAGAATTTGAAGATTTTATGTTGGAAGCAGAAGCATCAGTTGATGCCTTGACTAAGGCCTCTGTTGACATTGGTATTTTGGTTGGCACACCAACTAGAAACCCTCAACGTGAGGGAAAGGATTTATTGAACTCAGCTGTTTTACTTTATAATGGCATGGTTCATGGTATTACACACAAAAGCCTGCTCCCTAATTATGATGTTTTCGATGAATACCGATATTTTGAACCTGCCTATAATTGGAATGTTATTGAATTCAAAGGGAAGAAAATAGCCGTTACCATCTGTGAAGATATCTGGAACCTCGGTGATAATCCGCTGTATCGTGTTTGTCCAATGGATAAACTCATGTTGCAATCACCTGATTTAATGATCAACATCTCTGCTTCTCCTTTCGACTTTAGCCATGATGAAGACAGAAAAGAAGTGGTTAGGTTGAACGTATTGAAGTATAAAATGCCACTGCTTTATTGCAATGCCGTTGGTGCACAAACAGAGATTGTTTTTGATGGTGGAAGCTTGGTTTTCAACAGCGATGCTAGCTTGTTTAAACAACTGAATTATTTTCAAGAAGATTCATTTTTGATTGATACTAACCTGCTTTTTGTTGAAAATAAAGCAGCTAATCTCGATACTCCACCAATGTTAAATGATTCAATGCGGGTTTCTCATACCGACAATCTACTTGAAATTATTGATTATCTAACAGCAAGTGACAACATCGAACAGATTCATCACGCCTTGGTTCTTGGCATTCGCGATTATTTCTCCAAAATGGGATTCAAAAAAGCCATTCTTGGCAGCAGTGGTGGCATAGATTCAGCAGTGGTATTGGCTTTGGCAGCAGAGGCTTTAGGGGCAGAAAATATCACATCCATCCTGATGCCTTCAGGATTTTCGAGCAGTCACTCTGTTGATGATGCTGTTGCGCTCAGCAAAAACTTGTGTAATCCATATCATGTCATCCCAATTGAAACAATTTTTGAAACATTCTTACAAACATTAAATCCATTGTTTGAAGGCACATCCTTTGGTGTTGCAGAGGAGAATATCCAGAGCCGCAGCAGGGGCAATCTGTTGATGGCCATTGCCAATAAATTTGGATATGTATTGTTAAATACATCCAACAAGAGCGAGTTGGCTACTGGTTATGGAACGCTTTATGGTGACATGGCTGGCGGGTTGAGTGTTTTGGGCGATTTGTACAAAGTACAGGTTTATGCACTTGCCAAATACATCAACCGAAATCAAGAAATTATACCTAAAAATATCATCGTAAAAGAACCTTCAGCAGAACTGCGCCCAAATCAAAAGGATAGTGATAGCTTACCAGATTATTCAATCCTTGACAATATTTTATACTTGTATGTAGAAGGTAGAAAAGGACCTAAAGAAATTATAGAAGCCGGTTTTGATGCTGATTTGGTGAAGCGCGTTCTTAAAATGGTCAATATAAACGAATATAAAAGAAATCAATTTTGTCCTATAATCAGGGTTAGTACCAAGGCTTTTGGCGTTGGAAGGCGATTACCTATTGTAGCAAAATATTTAAGTTAATTTCTATGCATACCTTGTACCCAATATGAATGGCATTGTTTATAAATCAACAGGAAGCTGGTATGTTGTAAAAGGCAGCAACAATGAATTCTATAAGGCTCGCCTGAAAGGGAAATTTAAAATGGATGGGTTCACTTCCACCAATCCTGTTTCTGTGGGCGACGAAGTTGAATTTGAAACGGAGGATGAATTAGAAAAGAGTGTGATGATTGTTGCTATTTTTCCAAGAAAAAACTATGTCAATAGAATTTCGCCAGCAAACAGAAGGCAGCATCATATCATCGCATCAAACCTCTCACAATCCTTGCTGATAGCCACTTTGAGGGAACCTAGAACATCACAGGGCTTTCTAGATAGATTCTTGGTGACTTGTGAAGCTTTTCACATTCCTGCCATCATCGTTTTCAATAAATCTGATTTATACCAAGAAAAAGAGATGTTGCTTTTTGAAGAACGAAAAGCAATGTATGAGAAAATCGGGTATCATGTCTTGTTGACTTCTGTGTCAGAAAAATCGGGTATGGGCACATTGAATGAAATCCTTCACGAAAAAGTTACTTTGCTTAGTGGACATTCAGGTGTAGGGAAGTCAAGTTTGATTAATTATATCTTGAAAGGGGCAAATATTAAAACACAGGAAGTCAGTGGATGGAGCGGGAAGGGGCTTCATACAACAACTTTTGCTGAGATGTTTGACCTACCTGATGGTGGAAAAATTATTGATACACCTGGGATGCGTGAGTTTGCTGTAGCAGACATGACAAAACAAGAGCTATCTCACTATTTTCCGGAAATGCGTGTTTTGATTTCTTCATGCCAATTCAACAATTGTTTGCACATCAACGAACCAGGATGCGCTGTAAAAAATGCAGTTGCTAAAGGGGTAATACATGAAGACAGGTACATAAGTTATTACAACATCCTTGAAAGCATTGAAGCTGTTGGGTATTAAGACTTAAACTTTTTTACTCGGGGTAATTTTTCTCCACTCAACAATCTTTCTGCACCAACATTTTTACCATTCGTAGGCGGCCAAACCTTCTTGGCACATGAAGATGTTGAAATAGAAATAATGAAGACAAGAAAAAGTAGTTTTAAAAAAATGTATTTCATATTGTTTTTTTTTATTTGAACCAGCTGCTATACATAGAATAATTATTGGCAATTCTTTCTATCTCACCTTCAATTTTTTCTGGTGAAATGTCTTTTACTTTTTTAGCAGGAACACCTGCAAAAATAGAACCTGAGGGAACGATGGTTCCTTCTAAAACCACAGCCCCTGCTGCAATAATAGAGTTACTGCCAATCTCTGCCCGATCCATCACTATTGAGCCCATGCCTATTAGCACATTGTCGTGAATGGTGCATCCATGAACAATGGCTGTATGCCCAATACTAACATTATTTCCTATGATTGTTTTGTTTTTTTCATAGGTACAGTGAATGACTGCATTGTCTTGAATATTCACCTTATTGCCAATAATGATTGAATTTACATCGCCTCTGATAACCGCATTAAACCATACACTGCATCCTTCTCCCATGGTAACATCACCGACGATAGTTGCATTGGGAGCGATGAAAGTATCTGCTCCAATGGAAGGAGAAATTCCTTTTACAGGTAGTATTACTGGCATATAATTTTTTTAAAGTTAAAACAATCCTTCTTCGCAAAAACGAATTATTGATGATTTTTTATGTTGCTAAAATTTGAATCTTAAAGTTATTAGGTTGATGAAAAATCTTAGGCTTAGATTTTCTTTTACCAATTCCATTCTACAATAGCATTATTTTATCGAACTTTACCCCAATGAATCAACGTGAACTTTTTCTTCAACATGTAGCTCAAACTTCTTTAACTCCGCTTGCCTTGGAAATAGTGAAAGCTGAGGGTTGTAATATGTGGGATAAGAATGGAAAGGAATATCTGGATTTAATTAGCGGGATAAGTGTGTGTAACGTTGGTCATAGAAACCCACAAGTGATCAGTGCAATCAAACGCCAGCTTGATAAATACATGCACATCATGGTTTATGGTGAACTTGTGGAGTCTCCACAAGTGCTATATGCTGAAAAAATCGCTTCTATTTTACCCGATTCGCTTAACTGCATTTATTTCACCAACTCTGGTGCTGAAGCCACAGAAGGCGCTATGAAACTAGCAAAAAGACTTACTGGTCGTCCTAACATGGTTGCTTTTAATGAGTCGTATCATGGGTCTACCCAAGGCGCTTTAAGTGTAATGGGCAGCGAGTATTGGAGAAATGC
>CANLED010000122.1 GCA_947489175.1 Chitinophagaceae bacterium
TGTTTTTAAAATTGAACCAAAATTTGCATGGGTGTGTGATACATAATTCTTCTTAACATAAGGGCCTGCAAGCATCAACAAACTTCTGTGTGCGTCGATATGATCAACACCTCCTTGCGGATCATCTTCTGTTATGATAACCAACATATTTTTCCAATATGGAGTGCGGGAAAGAAAATGCAAAATCCTTCCTACAGCTAAGTCATTGTCTGCCACGTAACTATGGGTGTAGGGATACCCATCTACTGCGCGAGGGCCTGATGTATGGTCGTTTGGTACTTGCATGGTAATTAATGAAGGCATTTTTTGCTTCCCAGAAAGCCACATTTTTTTGAATTCCGACTCAAATTGATTCATCCTGAATTGATCAGGTATGTTCGTATTATAACCAGCATAATTGTGGCTGGTTCGGGTAAATAAAGCCTTTTGCATTGGAACCATTACACCGTGTGCTGCACCAGTTGCAGTATCATTCCATTCTTCCCTTACGTGTGCAGTTTCATTGGCTTCACCAAAATTATAAAATGAAACTCCCTTACGCTCTAGGGCTTCCCACAATCCTCCAATTTCTGCATAGTCTTCTGGATCCATGCTTCCGGTAGAACCAGGAAACCTTCTTCCTGGTGCTGGCGATAGCAATTTAGCAGTTTTTGCGGTCTTTGAATTGGCTTCTACCCACTCATTGGGTATAACTCCCATCATCCAATGATGGCCATGTATTGAAGCATCACTGTCGCAATAAAAATTATCACTGAATGCAAATTGCTTGGCCACCTTTTGATGGTTTGGCGTAATATTTGCTTTTTTTAAATACAGGGTATCAGAACCTGCTATGGGTTTCCCTTGGGCATTCATTTTCTTTCCCCTCAGTTCAACATTCAAACCGAATCTTGAAAGACTTGAATCTCCATTACCCTTGGGCAACTGACCCAACATCTCATCATAGGTTCTGTTTTCCTTTGTGATATAAACTATGTATTTAATGGGAGATTCACTAATGCCTGGTAAAGCAGGTAATGGATTATTGTCTTTTTTTACAATAACTTCTTGAAAAGTTTGTGCCAATACTTGCTTAGAATATTCTTTTAATTGCAGTTCATTGGGTATAGCAACCCGTTGAAAAGTTGCAAGCTGGATATCACCTACATACGTACCTTGAGGTGGCGCTACAAAATTCTTTCCTCCATTTGGACCAGCTCCTAAACCGCGACTGCTAATGATAAAAAGATCTTTTGAATCTGCTGAAATTTTTACACGCGATGGTCCCCATCCTGTTGGTATCAACCCATTCGTATTGCCTGATTTTGTATCTACCACAGCTACCGCATTAAAGCCCAATAAAGCCACGTAGAGGGTGGTTTCGTCTTTTGACATACAAATACCAAAAGGAAGGAGTCCACGCAATTTATCAATACGCTCATCAACTTTAATGGGTATATGTTTGATGATGGATCCTTTTCTATAATCTATAACAGCTATATTGTCGTTAGTAGCATTGGTTACATAGGCATATTGAGAACCGATGGCAATAGAATTGGGACTTGAACCACCAATTACTTCAGCATCTTCAATCATTTCACCAACTTGAAGTCCAGTTTTTAATTTTGCCGTTACTTTATTCGTAGCAAGGTCTATTGTAAAAACACTCATAGACTCTGGAACATTGGGATCACCTACCCCCGGAATGGTTTGTCCATCTACAATGTTTCCATTGATAGATTCTGGTGTATTGTGGCCATAAGGATGATGTGAAATCATCTTGGAATTGTAATTCTCTTTTGTCATGCCAGCTACTAGTGGATATGCATACATCCCCACATTAGCTACAATGGCAGTAGTTCCGTCTGGACTAATTGCCAATCCGAAAGGCAATCTGCCCACAGCTATTGAAGCTGTAATTTCTTTTGTATCAAGATCGATTCTTACCAAGCGATAATTAGCCTGATCTAATACAAGCAATTCATTTTTTAAAGGATTGTAAATCAAGTCTGAAGTAAAGCTGTCTTGATACAACGAATCCTTAAATTTAGCATCTAACTGATACGTATTAACTACTTTCAACAATTCACAATCATAGGCAATCACCGTGCCTTTATCACCTCCACTTAAAAAAACTGTTTTGTTGTCTTTATGAAAGGCCGCTCCAATCAACGAACCATTGGTGAATGGAGATTTAATTTTTTTAGCATAATCCGGTACGCGAATATTGGTATTTTTCTCAATGTCAACAATGGTTATAACCCCATTGTGCAACGTCAATGCTTTTTTCCCATCAGACGACAATGTCAATCCAAAGGCATCAGCTGTAATTCTTTGAAACGTACCAGCTGGCTTTACAAATCTTCCGCTTGGTAATATTGAAATATCATTTACATTAATCTGTGCAAATTTCTCACCTGCTGGAACTTGAAATGTGGTGATGTTTTGAGACAAAAGAACATTCGAATGTATTAATGTAAAAAAAAGTCCACAGAATAAAAGTATACAATATTTCATACTACAAATTACGGGTTATTATAAAAAGTTGGCGAAACAATTGTTATTGTTTCGCCAACCATATCTAGACAAATGAATGTGATTGATTATTTAATAATCCACATTGCCGCATTAATATCATCAGAACCACCAAACTGGCTAGTTAAAGCTGCTGCTAAATTTGCACCATTTGTTGTTCTTTCAGTAGCAGGGTATTGGAAGCGAAGTGGAATTTTTCCACTGTTACCAGTACCAGGACCGTTTGCAGCAAAGGCTGGAATTCCAGTTCTTCTGAAACTGTAATATGCTTGATATCCAGAATTTTGAAAGAAAGCCAAGTATTTCTGATTTAAAATTTGACCTAATCCAGTAGGATTATTTCCAGCATATTTAACTGCAGGCTGAGCAAAATAAATAGCAGATGAGAAGTTAACTTGATAAGGAACATAATCTCCATTTTCAGTTACTTTACCACCAGCTTTTAGGTAGAAGAATGTATTAGCACCTTCTTTAACACCATAGAAACCTAGTGATGCATTTACACCCATTTTGTACCAAGCTTCAGCATCTCCTGTAGCCCAACCTCTGTTGATAGCTTCAGCGATATTAAAACACATTTCAGGATATCCAACCATGATGGTATTTTCAGCAGTATAAGTGCTGTAATATCTCTTTCTACCATTGAAAGAATACTGACCAGGAACAAAACCTGCACCATTGTCTACACCTGCTTTGGTTGACATGTCAGCTAAATCTTCTGCAGGACTAGCACCTACATAAGCAGCATGATCTGAAGGCATAATACCAGCTTTCAACTTAGAACCAGCTGGCTCAGCTACAACGAAAGTTCGTGGATCTTTTATTGAAGTTAACAATCCAAGGTATGTAGATGATGTGTTATAACGTGTAGCATCAAAACCATAATTGTCTGGGTTTGAAGAATACTTGTTAAATGGATTTACAAATACAAACTGGAAGTTATCACCCATTGAAGTGAATACTGGATAAGTAGATGTTCCAGTTAAGATTTTAGCGAAATCAGCTTTAACTTTCAAATCAGCATCAGCTTCTTTTTTACTTAAACTAACCAATACACGTAACCTGAAAGTGTTGGTTAATTTTTGCCATTTTTTCAAGTCATTGTTGTAATAAAAATCTCCAAGTAGAGAATTATCAGCTTTGCTGATTAATGAAGCGAAATCGGTGTTAGCATCTTCTAACCACTTGTTAATCTGTACAAAAATTTCTTTTTGTGTATTGTATTTAGGTTGAAGAACTTCAGCACCTTTCAAAGCATCAGTCATTGGCAAATCACCTACCGACATTGTCATTTCATAAAAAAGGTAAGCACGCATAAATTTACCAATTGCACTGTATGGATTTTGAGCGCCAGCACCAGCTTTTATAGCCTCTTCTTCCATTTTAATCACATTTTTCAAAACACCATAACTCAAAGATGCACCAGCCCAGTTATATTCTTGGTTACCATAATAGTTATAGTTACAGCAAGAGTACTGGTTCCAACGTTGTTGAGAACCCCATGGACCTTGGAAAATACTAACTTCAACACCATTTAAAATCAAAGATGATGGAACTGATTCCGGACTGTTCGGATTTTTTTCGAATGTATCATAAGTTTTGCTGCAAGAACTAGCAACCAAAACAATTAATGATAAGTATAGAAACATTTTTTTCATAATACTACTTTTTATTTAATTAGAATACTAAGTTCAAGTTTACACCATAACGCTTTACAGTAGGCGATTGTAGAGAGGTAGAATTCTGGCTACCAGCGTACTGATCCAAGTCAACATCTCTGTGTTTCTTCTCTTTGAAGTAAAAAAGATTACGTCCTACCAAAGAAATTGAAGCAGTCTTAAATGGAGTTCTTGTCATCATTTTCGGAGACAAGCTGTATCCCAATGTGATCTCACGCAACTTAGAGAATGTCTTATTCATCAAATTACCTTCTGTGTTTCCGTTGTAACGGCTAACATAATCTTGGGCAAAAGTCTTGATGTCATTTGGTGCAAAAGTAAGTTCTTTTGCATTGGTCAATTTACCAGTAACCGCATCATACTTTGCTGTACCAGACACTATTTTAACACCTTCACCTACATAAGTTTTTACACCTTTATAATCTTGGAAACGTGCTGCACCCAAAGCACCTTCAATTGTTTCGATATGACGACCACCTCTGAAAGTTTGCTTTCTGATGTAGTTTTCCATTTGTCCACCTACACGACCGTCTAATTGTATAGTTAGGTTAATAGACTTGTAACGGAACTTATTGATTAAACCCCATGACCAATCAGGTGAAGAGTAACCAATGAATTGTGACTTAGGAAGAACAATTGGACGTCCACCTGCATCATTAACGATTTGTCCATCAGGAGTACGAACAAATTTATTTCCTTGATAGATATCAAGTCTATCTCCTTTCTTAACATACAAAGCACCTACTTGAATTGAATCAGCTGGTAATTCAGCATAAGTCTGGCGATAAGTTCCCCAGTTGAAATTCACATCCCAAGAGAAATTTTTATTCATAATTGGTGTACCTGATACAACCAATTCCATACCACGTGTTTTGTATTTTGCAGCATTGATAAAAATTCCACTGTAACCAGTTGTTTGAGAAATCGGATTCCTAAAAATCTGTGGACCATCAATGTACTGGAAGAAAGTTGGTTCAAATGCTAACCTGTTTTTTAAGAACCTGATTTCGAAACCAGTTTCTAAATTTGTACGAGATGCAGTTTTAATATCATCATACAAATTGTCTGTATAATAAGCTGCAGTTGTGTTGTTATAGTTTAAAGGCGTAGAATACGTGTTGTTTACAAGGTTGTAAGTAGGTCCATCATAAGATGTAGTGTAAGCAGCACCATATCCAACAGGGTATGAAGATGGTCCAATGAATGAACTTGTACCACCATCTCTTACGTTTGCATATGCAGCTTTAAACTTCAAAAAAGAAATAGCTTCAGGTAAATTCAAATAGTCTGTCAAAACAGTACTTGCTGACAATGAAGGATAAGTACCTCCTTTAGAACCTGGGATTGCAGACGATTTATCGTTACGAATGGTTGCATTGATGTTTAGGTATTTCCAAAGAGAAACGTCTAAAGAACCATAAACACTACCTACGATCATGTCTGATGCAAAGTTAGAAGCCACTACAGGGTTTCTTGAATTCGCAAAAGTGTAAATACCAGGAACGTTCAAGTAGTTGGTAGATACAAAGCTTGAATTGTATTTCATGGTTCTCAAGTTAGCACCACCTAGTGCTGAAACATTTAAACCATTTAAGAAATTCTTGTTGTACTTAACAAGTACTTCTGTATTGTTTTCAAACAACTTTCTATCATCTTCGCGATAGTCACCTCTAGCTTCTTCACGTCCATAAGATGTAGCTGAATAAGGGAACTTCTCAGAACGGAATAAGTCATAAGAAGTTACAGAAGTACGTCCTGTAAATTCAAGATTCTTATTCATCTTATAATTCAAAGTCATGTAACCATAAAAGTCATTTTTCTGATGACCTCTCATCCATTCCTTAACCAAAAACCATGGGTTGTTATAACGCTGATATTCTGCATAAATCTGCTGAACACCTTCTTTACCCGGCTGCCAGTAGTTCTTCATGTCATCAATATTCCAGTCAGCACCACCCCAAATGATAACGTTGTAAATCATTGAGTTTGGACCATAGTTCACATCTGGAACATTTGGCGTGAACTGCCTATTGTAATTGATATTTGCATCAAAACGCAACTTAGGACTGAAATTATATCCAATTGAAGAATTGAAATTGATTCCATCTAATTTAGTATTTGGAACAATACCTTTCTGACCAGTATGGGTTAAAGAAAACCTGATATCTGATTTTTCTGTGCTTGAAGCAACTGAAATATTAGTAGTGTTAATCATACCAGGCTGAATAAACCTG
>CANLED010000123.1 GCA_947489175.1 Chitinophagaceae bacterium
ATCTCCTGTCCAGAAACTGAGTTCTTCTCTTCTTTTTGGTTTGCGTACATCAATGAGTTGCACTCCTTTAGCAGCTGCAAGTGCTGCAACTTCTGGTTTTTCATTAAGGTATTCGTGTAAACCGTTTACAATGGATATTCCGGCATTTATTGCCTTGATGACCACATCAAGCATATTGCCGGGGAGTCTTCCTCCGACTGTTGCAACGCCAATCACAAGAAAATTGATATCAGGAAGATTATGAATGGCATCTTCCAAACTTGCGAAAACAGGGATGTTTCTGTGTTTGCCATCCAACAACTCACCTGCATCTTTCCCTGCTGTGTCGGCACAATCAATGATACCTTTGATGGTGAAACGTTCTGTCCCTCTGATAAGACCATGTGCAGTTTTTGCATCTGCATGCATGAGCAGGCCATCTGTCAATACAATTGCATTGTTCATGTGTTTCCTTATTTATTGTGCTACAAAGGTTTTTTTATCAATTTACCGGGAAGTTTTCCAGTAGCTTGTTGTTTTTCAAAAGTCAATTTACCATTTACCCATACTTTCTCTATTCCTGTTGAAATAGCTTGTGGGTTTTGCATGGTTGCATTGTCCATGACCGTTTTCGGATCGAAAAGTACAAGGTCTGCGTAATATCCAGGGGCAATGATGCCTCGGTCTTGTATGCCAACATGTTCAGCAGAAAGTCCTGTCATCTTGAAGATGGCTGTCTCTAGTGCCAACACATGCCTTTCCCTAACATACCTTGCTAGTATTCGGGTGAATGCACCCATGCCTCTTGGATGTCCGCCTTTGTACCCATCTGAACAGATATTTGAATAATTCCAGTTGATGAAATTGGTTACATCTTCCTCGCTCATTGATTTTGCTGCAATGGCTTCTATTCTCCCTTTGTATTCGGGATTTTTTTCTTCAAAATCACTTGCCAGTTGAATGAGGTTCATCAAGGTAACAGCAGGTTTTTCTTTTCTTATTGAAGCGATTGCTGAGATTGTTTTTCCTGCATATTCTTTCATCGGCGCAAATTCAACAAGAACAGATTCTTTTGGATCGAATAGTTGTGTTGCTGCAAACTCAGCACTGGCAAGGTTTGTATAATCCCTGTTGGGAAAAAGCACGCGCAAGGTTGAGTTCCAAAACGTATATGGATAAACGTCTGCTGTGATGTTTACGCCTTCTGCTCTTGCTTTTTGCAGTTTCTGCAGCAATTCGGTTGAACTGTTCCACTTCTCTTTTTTTGCAATCTTGATGTGTGAAATTTGCACTGGAATATTTGCTTGCTTCCCTATTTCAATGATCTCATCAATTGCTTCATCAAGACCAATGTCTTCACTGCGAATGTGACTGGTATATCGTCCTTTTTCTTGTGCAGCTGTGGTTGCTAATTGCAGCACTTCATCACGGTTTGAATAAAATCCTTCTTCATATTCAAGTCCGGTTGACAATCCGAAAGATCCTTTTTCAATTTCAGATTTTAGGATTGATTTCATCTTACTTACTTCATTGACTGAAGCTGTTCTAAACAAGTTTTTTTCTCCCATCACTTCTTCACGCAAAGTGGCATGACCTGTATAAGTTGCCACATTTACTGCAACGGGATTTTGCTTGAAAAAATGTTCAAGCGTATCCATCGGATAACTGCCTCCGTCTTGTCCGATTACAATGGTAGTAATACCCTGACTTGCAGTAGGAATGGCTTCTGGGTTGCGTTTCAGTCCGCCATAATGGTGACTATGTGAATCGATGAATCCCGGTGCAAGGATCATTCCATTGCCGTTGGTGACAGGTTCTCCTTTTATTTGAACAAGATTTCCTACCTCATAAATTTTGTCACCTGCGATTCTAACTGAAGCAATTATGGATGGATTTCCGGTGCCATCAACCAATTTCACATTGGTGATTAAGTGTGTTTGTGGCAGTTCAACTTGCTTGTTGTTGATGATGTCTGTGATGATTTTTCTTGCCAACTCATTGCCTCCACTGCTTAATAGAATCAGCGTTTTTTTATTGGTGGTATCACGTTCAATCAGGTTTCTAAATCCAACCCAACTTCCTGTGTGATTGAATGCGTTGCCACCCTCTTTGATGAACCATCCGAATCCATACGGATAGGTTGTTCCATCCGTAAGCTTTACAGCCGTTAAGGCATCTTGAAAGGTAGATTGTTTGATCAATGTTGATGTGTACCATGACTGTTCCCATTTCAGTAAATCATCTGCGGATGAATAAATATTTCCATCGCCAACGGTCCCATCAAATCGATTTAAATCATCTTGAATAAAAGTTCCATTTTTTCTTGCCATGCCTATAACCATGTCTGTATGCACTTCTTCTTTGATTGGCATATTGAGGTAGTGGATGTAGGTATGATCCAGATGAAGAGGTGCTGTGATTGTTTTTTTGAAGAATGCATTGAGTTCTTCTCCACTTGATGCTTCAATGATATTGCCCAGCAACACGTAAGCTGAATTGTTGTATTCCCATTTTGATCCTGGTTCGAATTTCAATGTAGGTTTTTGTTCAACCAACAAATCTAACACATCTTTCCTGTCGATTGTATCCAGTGTATTTCTGTATTTGAGTGATAAATCTGAATACTCTGAAATGCCTGACGTATGGTTTAGCAGGTTTCGGATGGTAATGTTTTTGTAGGGGAATACTGGCAGGTATTTGGTAATAGCATCGTCGTAGTTGAGTTTGTTTTGTTCCTTCAAAATCATGATCATCATCGCCACAAATTGTTTTGATATGGAGGCGAGGTTAAAGGATGAAGATGAATTTATTTTTTCATGTGAGGATGAAGAAATAGTGCCTAGTGATTTTTTATAAACTGGTTTTCCATGTTCAGCCAGCAGGATGGTACCATTGAACATGCCTCTTTGATGGAGGTAATTCAGTGATGAGTCGATTTGTTTTAATTGGTTAGGTGTGTATTGTGCTGATGTTGTTTGAAACATACATGCAACAAACATGAATAAAAAGAATATTTTCATCATATATACTTTACTTTCTTAGGGTTTAAATATACTGAAAACCTACTTTTAATTGCTCGGCCACCATTTTCTGTATCAGCAAGGTATCTTTCGAGCCCCTTAGCACAAGTTTATTGTCTTTTAGGTGACCGAAACAATAGATGATATGTGTGAATTTTTTTGCTTGGAATGAATCTATTGCGGCCAAACTACCTGAGTAATAAGCAATCACAGCTTTTTTTTGTGAGCATGCTTGGTTTGTATAACCCGCTAATAAAACAATGCATAAGTATATAAATAAAATTCTATTTTTCATCATGCTGAATTTAAGTTGATGATGTTCAAATCTAAACAATAAATAGGTTAATGGTGAGGGGGAGTTCCTTCGCAGCGCTCAGGTGAGTTCTTTCGCAGCGCTCAAGATGACAGGGAGGGTCTCCTGTCATCCTGAACGAAGTGAAGGATCTCTCACCCAATTCCCATTTTCATTAAAATTCTTTAAATTCATCACCTAATTAAATCTTGAATCATGGATGTATTAACTGTTGAACAAGTTGATGATTTTATAAACAACGGATTTGTAAAAATTGAAAATGCATTTTCTGCTGAAATTGCAAAAGAATGCAGGGAAATATTGTGGAAACAAACTGGCTGCAGTCCTGATAAACCTGAAACTTGGACACAACCTGTTGTAAGAATTGGGGAATTAGGGGATGAACCGTTTATCAAGGCGGCAAACACCGAACTTCTTCATGCTGCTTTTGATGAGTTAGTCGGAAACGGGAATTGGTATCCAAGACAAACGTTAGGATCTTTTCCAATACGTTTTCCAAGTAAGGAACCTGCAAATGATACAGGTTGGCATGTGGATGCGAGTTTTGCAGGACAGGATCCTACAGATTATTTTGGATGGCGTATCAACATCAATTCAAAAGGTCGTGGTTTATTGATGCTTTTTTTGTTTTCTGATGTAACAGAGGATGACGCACCTACCATTTTAAAAGTTGGATCGCATCTTGATGTTGCGAAAATTTTAGAACCGGACGGAGAAAGTGGGCTTTCATTTATGGAGCTTGCTGGAAAGTTAGATGCCATTTCTGATAGGTCAGAGACAGTTGCTACAGGCACAGCAGGAACTGTTTATTTGTGTCATCCTTTTATGGTTCATTCAGCTCAAAATCATTGTGGACAACAACCTAAATTTATGGCACAACCAGCATTGATGACAAAAAACGATTTTTCACTTAACGGTGATGATGTAACAATACCTCCTGTTGCAAAAGCTATTTTGAAGGGGATTGATTGTTAGGGTTCATTAGCAGCGCTAATTATGACGTCGTTGTAATAGATTGAAAATCAATTTATAACGTATTCTCAATAGCCTGGGGTTTAAACCCCAGGCTATTGAATTTTGAGGCTACCTCACCTTCCTCTTCGAGAGAAGGTGAGGGGAAGTATTATTTTTCCCTTCTCTTATTGGTTCACTAACTCAAATTTCACCACTGGGTTCCCAGATCCTAAAGCATCTTCTAATCCTTCAACATTGTCAATTTTACCAATGCTAGAATAACTGTATGAAGTTGTAAATGATTTATAGAATAACACCAATGTTTGATCGCCATACAACATTAAATCGCCTATTTGAATTTTTCTGGGATATGATGGATTTGTTGGGAGCCTATTTTTTAATTCACCATATTTTTCATTGTCGTTCAGTTCAATCATCTTCATCTCAAGTGGCAAATATTTTTTAAATGCCAATGCTGTTTCATTGTCTAATAAGGTAGCATCAAATTTTTTGTTTCCTATTGTTATTTTAATTTTTAGTTGATTAGCGTTTTCATGTTTCATTGGATTATTTTTTGCTCTAAATATAATTGGGTTAAGCACAAAAGATAAAATGCAGATAATATAGAATAAGAAGACTGTTGTTATTTTCATTCAAAAAAATTAAAGAATATTTTTCAAGTATTTTGCTGGAACACCAGCTACAATCGTATTCTCCGCTACATCTTTTGTTACTACTGCACCTGCTGCCACTACAGCGTTTTCTCCAATTGTTACACCCGGCAATATCGTTGCACCTGCACCAATCCAAGCATTCTTTTTAATTCGAATGGATTTTAGTTCTAGGTCTTTTCTTTTTTGTGGGTCAACTGAATGGTTTTCTGTAATCAATTTTACTTGTGGACCAATAAGCACATCGTCTTCTATGATGATTCCACCCAAATCTAAAAATGAACATCCGTGGTTAATAAACACATTCTCTCCAAGCTGAATATGTCTTCCGAAGTTCGTATGAAAAGGAGTGAAAATTGTCGTGTTTTCTTTGATGGGTTTACCTATGATAGTAGACAAAACCTCACGTGTTGTTTTTATATTCGTTGAGTTATTTAAGTCTACAGACAACCGGATTGTTTGGTCAACAACTGCCCAAAGTTTTCCTATTTCTGGGTCATCCTTTGGTATAATTCCTCCAGCAAGCATTCTTTCAAAAATATCCATGAAATTCAGGTTGATTAAGTATTTAAATGATAAAAGACATCGATAAATATTTCTTATGAATATATAATCAAGTTAGTGGTCCCGGATTAAAAAGCACCAAATCATTGTATAGTCCTAGTTTGTCTGTCGCCACTTTTTTCCTTCCACTCGCCACTTCAAGCATTTCATGAAACAATGCCCAACCCAATTCTTCAATGGTTTTTTCTCCAGTTGCAACCGGACCTGCATCAAAATCAATCAGATCGTGCCATCGGTTGGCCAACTTGCTGTTGGAACTGATCTTGATTACCGGAACCATGGTTAGTCCATACGGTGTACCTCGACCAGTAATGAAAATATGCAAATTCATGCCAGCGGCCAGTTGTAAGGTACCGCACACAAAATCACTAGCAGGTGTGGCTACAAAATGAAGTCCTTTTTTCTTGATGCGTTCGCCGGGAGATAGAACATCTACAATTGGCATAGAGCCTGATTTGACAACAGATCCGAGTGCTTTTTCAACGATGTTGCTGAGGCCTCCTTTCTTGTTTCCTGGTGTTGTATTGGCAGTTCGATCAGCATCCCCTTTTAGCAAGTAATCATCATACCATTTCATCTCTGCAATCAGCTTCTGTGCTACTTCTTCAGTAGCTGATCTGTTTACGAGCTGCACAACGGCATCTCGTACTTCAGTAACCTCAGAAAAGAAAACAGTACCACCTGCCCGCACAATCAAGTCTGAAGCAAAGCCTGCAACAGGATTGCCTGTAAGTCCGGAAAAAGCATCACTGCCCCCGCATTGCATGCCAACGATAAGGTCTGATGCTGGACAAGTTTCGCGCCTGCGATTATTTAGTTTTTCTAAATGTGTTGTTGCTGTTTGCATCGTTGCTTCCACCATTTCATGGAAGCCTGTGAACGACTCATCCTGCATGTAGAGGATGTTGCTGTTTGTATCTTGAT
>CANLED010000124.1 GCA_947489175.1 Chitinophagaceae bacterium
AAAGCAATGATAGCCCTCAAACAAAGCAATGCTGCACTTGCAACCGGCTCCTACGAAAATGTACCCAACGAAAACCAAAATGTATTCAGTTTTTACCGCATTCAGGAGCGCAAAAAGGTGTTGGTGGTGGCGAATTTATCGGCAGACAACCAACAAGTGCTTTTCAAGCAAGAGGTCAAGAAAGCCGATGATTTGCTAGACAAGCAACTTCCTTTTGAAAAACAAATGAACCTGTTGCCTTATGAAGTACGGGTGTGGGAGGTGAAAAAACCCAGAGCAAGTCTGGGCTTTATGAATCCTTTTTAGAGTGCAGTATCATTGCTAACGAATGACAGGGCACTTTGATTATACAAAATTAAGGATAATATCAATTTCACAATACTTTTCATTCTAATTTATATCCAATTTTTTCTCTGATTATTATTTTAATTTGCTCGTCATCCACTTCTTCGAAAAGCTGCTTGAGTCGGTTTTCAAATGCAACTTTTCTGTTCGCAGAAATTTCATTTAAAAAAAAAGAGATAACCCGAATCCCAGTATACAATTGATGCCGTTGCTGACTATCCACTTTTAAGAATGGTAGGCTCGGAATTCCTTTAGGGAATTGATAATCGAAAAGAACATTTCCGTGCGCGCTAGCATTTCTTAAAAATCTAACCGAATCAATCAAAGATTCAAATTTTGAAAGTGATTTGATGCCAAAAGATTGGGAAATCTCACTTCTAAGTCGGTCGTCTACTATATTTCTATATAAATACAATATTTCGCCAAAAGTTAAGTGTTCAAGTGTTTTCCAAGCAGGAGCATAATGATCCAAAAAATACTTTTGATGATGTTTCCTTAGAACCTTGTTTTTCTTGATAAATTCCTTAGTGTATAACAGTTTTAACTTTGAAATAAAGCCGCATTTAATTAGGTTGTTGTTTGAGAACCATGCAGGTAAATGGGGATAAAAATTAGATGCCAAATAAACTACTTTTGTTCTGAAATGGATCTCAACACGATTGATATATCTAATGAGCACATTTCTTAAGTCTGCATCAAGATAATATAGGTAAATAATGGTTGAGAATTTTGTACCTAATGCAAAATTGTGGGCTGTGTCAATTTCAAATGGATGCCAATAGTAACCTAAACGGTAATATCCAATATCCGCTAATATTTCTTTGGTTTTTTCTTCGCTTAAATCAAGTATCATTCCCCTAGAACGGAGTAGAATGAGTTGCTCATCTAGCGTTGTTGCTCTTCTTCCCATGTCGAAGTAAAATCTATTGATTGCGTTAGATACGCAAAACTAAATTTTATAGAAAAGAAGACAAGTAAAAATTACTTAGTACCAGTCAAAATAATAATTTGTAATTCTAGGGCATTGAATTAGGCCTTCAACCGACGCCTCTGCAATCCCCACGCTACCAACGCTTGGCCTGCGAGAATCACAGGAGAAAACCAACCAACAGCTCTGAAAAATGGCAAAAAGTAGTTCTCGGCAGTAACGTTTTGACGAGCTCCAATCATAAAAAGCAGCGGTACGGCCCAATAAATAAGGGCATAATAGAGCGCTATACTCAAAAGCTTGTTTTTGTATTTGGAGCGATAGAGCAAGGTGCGGGTGATGAAAATATCGCGCAGCACCAAGAAAACTATTGCTAGATAAGACCAAGCAAAATTGTGTTGAAATTGTAAAATTTCTAATTGTCGAAAAATGAGTGGGAGCTGATGCTTGACCAAGCCAGAAATTTGAAGTGCAAAAAGCAACAGAAGAGATAAGATCAGGCCTACCACAACACTGAACCACAGCGGCGCATTTTGCCAAGCTTTTTTGAATTTGCCTTTGCGCAAGGCATGCAAAAAGAGCGTGTAGTCATTTTCTGAAGGGCGTTCAAAAAGGAGTAAAAACTGCGTGAGCAAGAAAAATACCAAACTTACCAAGGCCAGGTGGTAATAGACTGCATTCAGACCATAGATTTCAGGAGCAATGTAGGTGGTCTTGCTGTAATCCTCAGAATAGATAGGGAAATTCGAAGTAAAACCATAGAAGTAGAATCCTGTAAAAACGAGAAAAGCAAGCCAGAAATATTGTTTGTTGCGGTACTGCAATTCTTTGCGCAAATTTTGATGGATACCGATGCAGCACCAGCCGATAAAAATGAGTAGGGAAATCAAAATGGTCAGGTTGTTCCAAATGAGCCCGTACCAACTGATGGCGCCTTTTTCTTCGCCTAATGCAGCAAGGTAGAAAGAAATCCAGCCGACGCCAATTACTGATAGGATAAAAAAGAGGGTGGTATTGATTTTAGCGTGGCTAAAAGCTGATTGTGTACTTCCGGTGATGGTCAGCAAGCTAAAAAGGAGGGCGCTGAGGTTCATCAAGAGCACCAAGGCTATATAAATGAGGCCGTTTATGCAACTCTCACCAACATTTTCACTGAAAAGCGCTGCGCAAAAATAAACCAACATGGCGCTTAGCCCACCGAGCCATTGCAAGAGCGTTGGTCCAAAAATTTTGCCGATGGTGAGTGTCAAGGGGCTTTGGCCACTCATGCGCTGGCGATCCCAGGTTTTCTGATTGATTTCATCGGCTACGGCATCTGCCGCATTTTTACTCCCCCAAACACCTGTGATCAAATAAAGGATAAATAATGCAGTATTCATTAAGACCTCTTCAAATTTGAGGTAATCTTTATCAACCAGTGTTGTGGTGGCTATCACAAAAGCTAAGGCGATGAGGCCCAACATGGCTAAAATGCGGTTTGACTTCAGCTCTAACCAAGCATTGCGCTTGAGTTCTGGGTTGCGAAAGATATCGGCTAACATATTATGCGTTTTTGATGGTTTTCAAATAGGCGTCCTGGATATTGACGCTGTGTTTGCCAAAAGCCCTCACTTGGATGCCTTGCTGCAGAAAATATTGCAGGGCAAGGTGTGGCTCGGTGTCTGCCGTTATGGAAAAAATAGCGGTTTCTCCTTCGTTTGCTATGAAGTTGAAGAGTGTCGGTTCTGAGAGCTTGCTCAATAAAGATGCATTTACGGCTTCAATAAAGTAAGTGCTGTCTTTTTGAATAGCGGTATCTATCGAAAAGTCAGTTTCGACTAATTTGCCATCTTTCAAGACAATAAGGTGATTGGCGTACTGATCGAGTTCTGCAAGAATGTGTGAAGAAACCAGCAAAGTGATGCCCTCTTGGTTGAGTTGCTTGAAAAGCTCAGCCAACTGAATGCGCGCCTCTGGGTCTAGACCCGATGCGGGTTCGTCTAGGATGAGGTATTTCGGCATATGTATGATCGCCTGCGCAATGCCCACACGTTGCCGCATGCCGCGCGACAAACTCTTGATTTGCTCCTGCTTTTTGTCTGTTAAGTTCACTTGAGCCAATACTTCTTCTATGCGCTCCGGACCCACCTGATGCGCAGCGGCAAAGTAAGCGAGTGCTTGCTCAATGGTGAGCTCTTCGTACAGACCGAAGTTGTCGGCTAAAAAACCAAGTAAACGATGGCACGCATGCGGATCTTTCGCGGTGTCAATGCCATCAATGAGCACTTGCCCGTCGCTCGGATGCGCTAGGGCACTCATGCAACGCATTAAAGTGGTTTTTCCTGCACCGTTGGGCCCAACTAGTGCTGTAATACTCCCTTCAGGAATGGTTAAAGAGAGCTCTCTGAGGGCTTGGTGAGATCCAAAGCGAAAGCTGAGGTTTTTGATTTCAATCATTTGAATGCAATTAATGAAGTGAAGTTAAGATTAAAATCCATTGCATGTAGCGCGTTCTCAAGGGTTATTGCCCGTTTTCTCTTGAAATAAAATCTTTGAATATCAAAAGCGTTTGAGTTCGCAAACACCTTACTATGAATTCAATAAATACGCGTTTATGGACTGCGCTCATGCCTTTTTTGATGGTAGCCTCCTGCGCCAAAAAAGGCTGCACAGATCCAATTGCCACCAATTACAATCCCGAAGCTAAAAAAAACAATGGTACTTGTATTTACGAGCCGGGAATCAAACTAAATGGTGCCGATACAGTTTGTATCCCTTTAAAGGGGTCTTATATTGACGAAGGTGCAAGCGCTATTGATGCCGATGGGAGCAAACCAATGGTGTCGGTAGAAAATCAAGTCAACACCGCTAAAAAAGGAATTTACCAGGTTCGTTATTCAGCTGAGCTTCAATCGGGTGTTGTAGAGGTCACAAGAAAGGTGATCGTAGCCATTGACCGTTCAAACTGGGTAGGGACCTGGAAAACAAACGATGATTGCGGCTCTATCTTTTTTCCAGATTCGATGGTAACATTTGTACTTGGTAACCAAGAAGGATTGGTCAAGACTACCGATATGTTTGATATGCATTCTCCAGGACAAGAAATACGTGCCGATGTTTATGGACAGCAGATTTCCATACCTCAACAATACATCAATGCAGTTGGTCTTTGGACAACACGCTTGACTGCCGTTGGTGAAATGAACGACGAGGCAAATGCCTTTAAAATCAAATTTTCCTACAAAAACTTGGTTTGGAATTCTGCTTTCGGTATTCCGGGAACTTGTATTTTGAAATACACAAAAGTGGAGTAGGAGGGTCCTGTTGATTTAGAACAAATCGTTTATTTTGCTGTTAACAAAGGGATTGAAAATGAATCTCTATCGAAGAATTTCTTCTAATTTAACGCAAAAATATACGACATGAAGTTACTGATCGTCACGCTATTTATACTTAGTTCTACTTTTTCTTTTGCCCAATTGGGCTCTACCATGTTCGGTCTTGCGCGCAATGCGCCTTCGGGGGTATTCCTCGCTACCATGGATCCCGTCACCGGAATAGCCACGAATCTCAGCCCAACCTCGATTTCAACGAGTATCAATTTGACCGGCGCTGCCTTGAATCCGTATACCAATCAATTTTGTTTTTTTGGTGACAACGGTTTGAAATCAATAGATCTTTTTACTGGGCTTGAGTCCAATACGGCGACGATTAGCAATCCAAATGGCACAGGCTACTTCGATCTTTTTAGATTCAACACCTCCGATTCCTTGATGTATGGTTTGTCGCGCAGAAATATTCCAAATCCGCAAACTGGTGGCCTCATGGGTGCTATGTTTTTAGCAACCATTGACGCCAATACCGGAATCATTTCTGAAATCTCTCCTTCGTCTATTGGCCAGAGTTTTGCCTATTCAGGATGTGCCATAGACCCACATCAAATGGTTTTTTATTATTCAACTGGTTCGCAATTGGTGGGTTTAGATATGTACACTGGTGGTATTTTCTCCAATCCGACCTTGAGCTTTCCAAACGGCGGCCAATTCTTCGATAACTTTACCTACAGCTGCGCCGATACCACCTTGTACGGCTTGGTGCGGGGCAATACGACCATTCACCTAGGTAAAGTCAATGCGATGACTGGTGAGGTCACCAAAATCAGCACCCAAGCAATCGGGGTTACTTCATTTTCAGTAAACGGCAGCTCAACGATTGACCCCGTTAACATGATTTACTATTTCATTAGTGGCTCGGGCACTGGGCTTGTTATTTATGGCGTCTCCTTGCAAACCGGTTTGGTTGTTAGTCAAGGAACCATCAGCAACACAGGTGCGCTCTATTTCGACATGATGCGCATTCAAAGCGATTGTTATGAATCGACACCAACAAGAGTAGCGCCATCCGCTTCAGCTCCAGAACTTTTGGTTAAATCAACAATTGTTCAGGTTTATCCGAATCCGTTTTCAAATGAAGTGCATATCAGTAGTGAAGCGGAGTTGCAAAAAATTGAACTCTACCAAGCCAATGGCAGGTTGCTGCATTCACTTGAAGCGACTGGAAAAGCGTTCACGCTAGAAACGAGCCTTTTAAATGAGGGCATCTATTTCCTTCAGATTACTACTGCGCAAGGGGTTCAAAGTGTGAAAATTCTTAAATAAGACAAACGCTTTATTGTTGTAGCAATGCTGGGATTATAGATCCCATTGAGCCGACGTGCAGTGGATCAAAGCACATTCTAGAGATCCTTTTTTGTTGAAGCAATGGTGCGCATTCGATTGAATTCGGTCAATCCAAATTTGAAGCAAGCTTCATTTGCTGGGATTCGCGCTCTTTCATCGCGCGATCATTTATCAGATCACAAGAAAAAGTTATTTTGCTGGGATTAAAGATCCCGTTGGATCGACGTGCAGTGGATCAAAGCACATTTTTGAGTTCCATTTTTTGTTGAAGCAATGCTGCGCATTCGATTGAATTCGTATTTCATCCATTAAAGCAAGCTTTATTTACTGGGATTAAAGATCCCATTGGATCGACGTGCAGTGGATCAAAGCACATTCAATTTTTCAAATTGAATTACTTTTTTTGTTTCATGACTTTGAAAAATAAATTTTTCACGCCATTAAACAAAAAAAGCACCTCCTTGAGGTGCTTTTAT
>CANLED010000125.1 GCA_947489175.1 Chitinophagaceae bacterium
GGTATTTCTTTATGGCAGCACAGCACAAACATTAGATAAATTATCCTTATTTATTCAGCAGGAATATCCAAATGCAACTATAGCAGGAGTACAAGCCGATCGATTTAGAGAGTCAACAGATGAGGAAAAGAAGTTAGATAGAAAAACGATTATTGAATCAGGAGCAAAAATCGTTTTTGTGGGTAGGGGTTGTCCAAGACAGGAAAAATGGGTTGCGGAAAATAAAGAATTCCTACCGTTGGTTATGATTGCGGTAGGCGCAGCTTTTGACTTTCATGCCGGCAATGTAAAACAAGCACCTAACTGGATGCAAAACAACGGACTTGAATGGATGTACAGGTTGATGAAAGAACCAGGTAGGCTTTGGAAAAGGTACTTAAATACAAATAGTATCTTTGTAGGTCTTTTTTTACGAAAAGCTATAAAAGAATTATTTAAGCGTTAATTTTATGCAGTATTGTTTCTTGAACTTTTTTGAAGTTTCAACTCATAATCAATCATAGCCATTTAAAATGATCTATCAAGCAAAGTATCGCTTAATTCAATTTATATCGCCCTTGTTAATAGCATTTTTAAGTTTGATAATGATAGGGAATTCCTCTTGTACAAAAACTGCAGATGAACCTTTGCCATTAAGTGATAGTATCAGGATAGGATTGGTAGCTCATTACTTACTCAATAAAACGCCAAACGACTTAACAGGAAATAACCCAGATATGGTGCCGGTAAATGTTAGTATTCAACTATCCGGAAGGAACAATAATGTTGATGAGTATGCTTACTACTTTGCAGGGAATCCCAACAGTTATGCACGTTGTATTTTAAATAACAACAAAGCAGTGAAAGGTGCATTATCGATATCCTTTTGGGCAAAAGAAACCGGACCAGGAACGTATTCACCTAGGTTATTTGAATTTTGGCCAGGCAATTATGGAGTAGGTTTTTACTGGTTTAATTGGTATCAAAACAAAATAAAATGGGCAGGATCTGATTTTGAATTGCCATCAAATCAGGTATTAAATTCAAAACAGTGGTATCATTTTGTAGTAACAAATGATATTTATACCACCAAGGTTTATTGCAATGGAAAAATGGTTGCAAGGCAAAATCAGCCAGGTAATTTACCTCCCGCGGCCATCCAGTTATCACCATATTTTGAACTAGGAAGGCTTGCGCAACGACCGGCAGATGCCTTTGAAGGTGCCATCCGTGATTTCAGGATTTACAACAGAACTTTAAGTGACAATGAAGTAAATTTTCTTTCCAATCTGTAAAAAATACTTTTCATGATGCTGATCTTTCCACTGGTATATCTTTCCAGCTTGATCTATGCATTGAAAAATATTTTTTCGAAGCAGTATGATGCAATTCTTGTATTTTTTGTAGTGGGATTGCCAATTTACATCACTACTTTATCTGTATTGGACCTATACGGACTGGGTATTTTAATTCCTTTTGTACAATACACAAAGGAAGTAGTTGTGATAATAACCTTGGGCCTCCTGATTTATCAAATGAACGAAAGGCCTCGTTTTACTTTGCTGGATAAATTAGTAGTTGGATATTTAATTTACAACGCCATATACGTCATTTTGCCTTTGGGTTCTTATGGTATGTTTCAAAAAATTGTGGCTTTCAAAAACATTGCTTTTTTTCCACTGATCTATTTTATTGGAAGACTCATTGATCCCCAAAAAGTGTGGTTGTCTAAATATCAACTGTTGATTTGTTTATTGGCCATTATAGCAGCATCTGTGCTACTTTTTGAGACCATTTCCGATACACATCTACAAACATTAACGGGGTATGCCGGATATAATTTCAAGTACCTAGGCGTGGAACCCGCAGGGAACTTTGGACTAACATGGACCTTTGAAATTGAAGGAGGCATTAAAAGATTTGCCAGCATTTTTGCAAATCCCTTGGAACATGCGGCAGCAACACTACTAACAATAGCAGTATTGGTTTCCTTGATTACAAAAAAAGAGATAAGCAATAAAAAGATTCTTATTATTACCTCTCTTGCAGCTATTTTATCGGTGATTTTTGCGTTATCCAGGGCATCCTTGATAAGTTTTGGCCTGGTGCTTTACATTTATGCTATCGTCACAAAAAGGAAAAAAATTCTTCTAGCTTTTCATGTTTTATTTGCAACTGGAGCACTATCCTTAGTTTATCTACTTTCAAACAATACCATTTCTGAATTCATCATCAACACATTTAATTTTACAAATTCATCAAGTATTTCACATGTAATTGAGTGGGTAGATGGCATACAATCCATTTATGCCCATCCATTGGGCATAGGTATGGGTGAATCGGGACGGATAGCTGGTGAACTCGGATTAAATACGGGTGGAGAAAATCAGTTGATCATTATTGCTGTTCAAACAGGTTTGGTTTCGCTTATTTTGTATGTGGCTATTTTATTTATTTCTATAAAATGGTCAGCAATTCTTTTTACAAAAACTTCAGGAAAATCAAAACAGTTGGGAACATTGCTATTTATTTTCAAAATTGGCATGATTATCCCTATGCTGACAGCTGCAGTCGAATCTTACCTTTACATAAGTTATGTCGGATGGTTTTTAACAGGAATCCTTTCTACAACTTATGATTCGGTTATATTAAATAAAAATGATGTTGAACTTCAATAAAATAATTAAAGAGCTTCGAAAGCAGCGATTTCATCCGCACTGGTTCATCGGACCGATTGTGAATGATTTTTATCTAACGAGAAAAGAGATATTGAAATTCATTTCAAAAAACGCGAACGAAATCAATGGAAACGTATTGGATATTGGTTGTGGGGAAAAACCTTATGAAGAATTGTTCAACGCAACATCGTATATAGGAATTGATATTGAGACAACCAAGGATTACCATGCATCATCAACGGTAGATGTATATTACAATGGAGTGGATTTGCCGTTTGAATCCAATACATTTGATTCAATAGTTTGTTTTGAGGTACTAGAGCACGTGTTTGAGCCAGAAAGAATTGTGAAGGAAATGTATAGGGTGTTAAAACCCGAAGGGAAGATTATGCTAACAACACCTTTTATTTGGAATGAGCATGAGGTGCCTTATGATTATGGCAGGTATACCTACTTTGGATTAAACCATTTGTTTGCAAAAAATGGATTTAATATTGTTAACCAAAAACGTATTTTATCAGGAACCACACTTTTTGTAGTATTGATTTCGTTGTATGTTAGAGAGGGACAAGAAGGTTTGAAAAATGTTTTCAAGAAGAACAAAATATGGAATGGGTTAATTTACCTGCTTTTCAGGCCAATATTTTTTATATTCAATGTTATAGGCTCAATATGTGCATTGCTGCCTAAAAGTGAACGCTTTTATTTTAACAATGGGATTGTAGCTAAAAAGTAGTTTATTGTTTTAAGACGCTATTGGGTTCTATAGACCTGAGAAGAGCTCTGAACATCAACCCGCTTTTGTATCATTTCCATGATCTCTTTGTTTTCCTTTTGATCAGCTGTTGGAGCATACAATGCACGACCATGTGGCAAGGCTCCTATGGCAGGTTCACACAAATAATAAATCGCAATGCTTTTACGAAAAAGTCCAACAGGAGCTTTTACATGCTGACTAATTCCATGCCAAGACATTTGAGTTGTATCAAATATTAATGCTTTATTAAAGCCAATTGAAACTTCTCGTTCCAAATTTGCAGGTTGGCGTGTGTCAGGATTATGACTCCACAATCCTAAATGTCCTCCATATTCATCCTCCCAATTACTAGACAAATAAATAATAAGATTCAGTTTTCTTTGCAAACCCAACTTAGGATGAATTGAGTAATCTAAGTGTGGGTTTAATTTTCCACCGTCACCATGAATATGCCATCCACCACCATGTAAACCATAATCAGGCACTAGTTTAACCCCTACTAAATTTGACATTTTTTCAACAACCTCAGCTGAATTTAAATATTCAAAAAATTCATATGTTTTTGGGCTAAAAAGATTCCAATTATTAGATGCAAACTTATTTTCAAGGGGATTATTATAACTGTAAAGTTCTTGTAAACGATCAATTGGAAATTCAGATTCCAACGATACAGCCAATTCTCTGTTCAAAAAGTTGTCGATAACAACATGGTCAAAAGGTTTTGCACCTTTGAATTTAACCTTCCAATCTTCAAACTCATTGAAATCAATGCCAGTCATTTACATTATATTTTACACCCCCAAAGTTAGTGAAATTGTCTGCTTAAAATCTAACTGCGCAATCCTTTCATTTTAAAATCCATAAAAATACCATCTCTTATGGCCTCAAGTATTTTTTTAAATTTTTGAGGCCTATTTCGTATCAAGAAATAACCCAAGAGCAATGAAAAATAAAAAAAATGAAAAATGAAAATTGTTGGCATCCAGTACCATGGAGAGAATCCTCTGATGACGAATAGCCTGTTTCTTGTATTCATATAAACCATGAATGGGTGGGTAAATCCCTCTTTATTCTTTTTTCTAGCATTGGTAGAATACCCTGCCATATGATATACAATAGAAGTTGGAATATAAAATAATTTGTATCCAAGCGCCTTTAGCCTAAATGAAAAATCTACGTCCTCATAATTTGTAAAAAAATTTTCATTTAAAAAACCCATCTTATCATCAACAAAAACATTAGTATTAATCATAATTGCACAAGCAGTAAGCCAAGGCTGTTCCTTTACATTTTCATACCTAGGCTTTGATTTTTGATTGTACCCATATACCATGGTATGTCCAAAACAATCAAGAAATCCATTACCACCGTTCCATAATAGGGACTTGTCATGCTCGAAAAAAATACGGGGCTGAGTAGCGCCTACCTCAGGGTGAGTTTCCATGAAATAAAACAAGTGCTTAAGAAAATCAGGATCAACTGTTGTGTCGTTGTTTAATAACAAAATATAATCATAGCCTTCATTTAGGGCGAACTCCATACCTGTATTATTGCCTCCTGTAAATCCAAGATTTTGTTCATTTCTAAAATAGATTATATCTGGAAAATCCATCTCCAAATGTTTCTTGATTGGATCTTGAGATGCATTATCAACAAGAATTACCTTGTGCACATAATCGGCAGAGGGATTTACCTGGTTAAGTGAAAGAAGACATTCTCTTGTCACCTCTACTCCATTCCAGTCAACGAGAATTATTGCGATTCTTTTCATAAATAATTAGGCAAATTGATTCCAAAAATAGCAAGTATAGAATTGATAAAGATGCTGGAACAACAAAAAGAAAAAACAAAGTTAGGACTACTGAAAAAAGAAAAACATAAATACTGAGTTTCAGTTGGATAGTAAAATCATTTTTCATCAGCAACTCCATAACATTTAGGGCATTCAATCCAATAACCAAGGGTACAGGAGAGACGCATCGAATAAAAGTTGTGACGATTAATGTATCGCTTGACTTAGCAAGCCAGCTGGCTAAGGAGGGAGCCATGAAAAAAAGAATAAAGCCACCGGAAATGAGTAAAATAGCCAGCACCTGATTTACTTGTTTTCTAAATTGTATCCAATCTTGATAACTCTTATGATGGGTTTCAATTGCTGTAGGATATATGGCATTAGAGAATGCTATCAATATCATTCGAATGCCCCAAATAAGTTTGTCTGCAATTGCATAGGCGCCCAATACCAAGGGATTTGCTGTTATACCTAGTCCAAATAAAAAAATCGATTGTTGCAAATGAACAATCATATTAGAGACAGTTAATGGTAAATTATTTTTCAGAACAATCCTGATGCCACGCAATGTAACAACACCAATATTGTTCTTTTTATCTCTTGCCAATTGAATCCATAAGACTATAAATCCAAGTGCCTGAGCACTCCCAACATATGCATTTACAAATGGCGCATCACCAACATTTATTAAAGTTTGGTAAACCAACAAAAGCGAAAGTGCTCTAGACAATAGATTGGCAATATTATAATATTGTAATTTTTCTGATCCTAAATAAAAGACGTACGGATTCAATACCTCTGCAAATAGCAAAGGAATAATACCAACTAGAAAAATTGAAAAAGAAAAATTGATAGCATAAAGAATCAATGTCACAAGAAAAAAGAGGATGAAAAAAATAAGCCTGATAAAAAATACATCAGCCATGCTTGAGAAAGTTTCTTTTGAATCTATCATTGATAACTTAACCTCCATAGGACCCGTCTGGTTGCTGGCATAATTCATGACAATACCAATAAACCCAGAGAGAGACAATGCCGTTAGCACATAGCCATTTGCTTCAATGCCAACCCTGCTTGTTACCAAAGGGATTAACACCAATTGCAGGATTACATTGGTTGCTTGTACGGCACCAAGATGAAATAAGTTAGTTATGCTCTTTTTGAATAATTGAATCAAGGTTTATTATTTTGCAGCCAA
>CANLED010000126.1 GCA_947489175.1 Chitinophagaceae bacterium
TGCACGCTTCAACACATTTTCTTTTTTATCAAAACTGCCTTCCTCAATCTCCCTAATTTCATCCCTTATTGAAATCAACGCCTCACAAAAACGATCTAACTCGTCTTTGTCCTCACTCTCCGTTGGCTCTATCATAATGGTGCCTGGTAAAGGAAAACTAAGTGTTGGTGCATGAAACCCATAATCCATCAGCCTCTTGGCAACGTCTTCTGCTTCAATGTCAGCAGATTTCTTAAATGGCCTGAGGTCAACTATGAATTCATGCGCACAAGTACCATTAGTTCCCAAATACAACACATCATAATGATTTTGCAACCTCGCTCTCATATAATTTGCATTCAAAATTGCATATTCTGTAGCTTCTTTCAATCCATTTGACCCCAACATCCTTATATATGCATAACTGATGAGCAAAATGCTTGCACTTCCATAAGGAGCAGCACTGACTGCATTGGTTTCTGTTGATGAAACATTGGCAGCACTAATGATGCTGGTATGTCCCGGCAGAAAAGCGGCTAAATGAGCTTTAACACAAATTGGACCCATACCTGGACCCCCACCACCGTGTGGAATGGCAAAGGTTTTATGTAGGTTTAGGTGACAAACATCTGCGCCTATCAAACCTGGTGCAGTTAACCCCACCTGCGCATTCATATTCGCACCATCCATGTAAACTTGTCCTCCGTGCAAATGGATAATCGCCGTTATATCTTTGATTGTTTCTTCATACACACCATAAGTACTTGGATATGTAATCATGATTCCAGCTAGGTTCTCACTGTGCTGAATTGCTTTTGCCGTCAAATCTTCAATATCTACATAGCCATTATCAAGTGCTTTTACCACCACCACTTTCATGCCTGCCATCACTGCTGACGCTGGATTCGTTCCATGTGCTGATATTGGTATCAACATGATTTTTCTGTGGTGATCCCCACGTGATTCATGATACCCTTTGATCGTTAGTAGTCCTGCATATTCTCCCTGTGCTCCACTGTTGGGTTGTAAGCTGCATGCATCAAAACCGGTTACTTCACACAAGTAATCTGAAAGTTCATTCAAAATTTGGGTATATCCCTTTGTCTGCGACTTAGGCGCAAATGGATGAATGTTACTCCAACAATCCCAACTCAATGGCATCATTTCAGATGCTGCATTTAATTTCATCGTGCAGCTACCTAAAGAAATCATTGAGGTATTTAACGATAAGTCCTTGTTTTCCAAGAATTTAATGTACCTCATCATTTTGCTTTCGCTGTGATAAGAATTGAAGACCGGATGACTTAAAAAGGTAGATATTCTAGTTAACGATGTTGGTATGTTGTTGAGATAATCTTCTTCAGAAATATGAAACGCCCCTAATCCTGATTCATCAAAACAAGTTAACAACTCAAGCAATGAACCAGTCGTTGTTGTTTCATCAAAACTTATTGCTACATGGGTATGGTCTATTAGACGGACGTTGATGTCTTTGTCTAACGCCAATTGATGTATGGCTTCTGCCTTGTTTGTTACGACTGTTAATGTGTCAAAATAAGTTGTTGAATGCAGCTGAAATCCTCCTGCAATCAAGGTTCTCGCTGCTGCTTGTGCAAATAGAGATACCCTGGTGGCTATTTTTTTGAGGCCAAAGGGTCCGTGATACACAGCAAACATGGCAGACATATTTGCCAACAAAGCTTGTGCCGTGCAAATATTTGAAGTGGCTTTTTCTCTTTTGATGTGTTGCTCTCTTGTTTGCAATGCCATGCGTAAGGCTCTGTTGCCATCTGCATCAATGCTGATGCCAATAATTCTGCCTGGTATATTTCTTTTAAACTCGTCTTTAGTTGCAAAAAATGCTGCATGTGGGCCTCCATTTCCCATTGGTACGCCAAATCGTTGTGCAGAACCACATGCCACATCGGCTCCTAATTCGCCTGGGGGTGTTAACAAAGTTAGTGCAAGCAAATCTGTTGTCATTACAACATAACCTCCTACTGCATGTACTTGGTCGATGAATTTTCTGTGGTCTATTAATGCCCCTTTGTCGTTTGGATATTGAACGATAGCACCAAAATAAGTTGAATCAAAAGAAACTTCTTCAACCTTTCCTTTCACAATTTCTATTCCAATGGGTAACGCTCTCGTGTATAGAAGATCTATTGTTTGTGGAAAACATTCTTCATCTACAAAAAACTTCGGTCGCTCAATATTTTCTTGCTTGTTCAATGCATTGAAAAACATTGCCATGGCTTCAGCCGCTGCAGTAGCTTCATCCAACAAAGAAGCATTGGCAATGGGCAATCCCGTTAAATCACAAATCATTGTTTGAAAATTCAACAAACTTTCTAGCCTTCCTTGCGCAATTTCTGCTTGATACGGCGTGTATTGTGTGTACCATCCTGGATTTTCAAAAATGTTCCTTAAAATGACACTTGGCGTATGTGTGCCATAATATCCCTGGCCAATATAGTTTTTTGCTACAATATTTTTGTTGCCTATGTTTTTAACATGTTCTAAATAAGCTGCTTCACTCATCGCACTCGGTACTTTCAAGCTTTCATTGTTCCTGATATTAGGAGGAACTGTTTTTGACACAAGCTCAGAGAATGTGTCTATGCCGATTAATTTCAACATTTCCTTCTCTTCGGCGGGGGTTGGACCGATATGTCTGCTGCTAAATTCATTATCTTGCTGTACTAGTAGGTTCATGTCTATATAATTGGTCTTTTTAAAAGATGTTGCCTAAATCTATGGGATTGCAAAATTAAACAGATTCAATGAGTTTTTGTTTGATTTGAATACGGTTTACTTCAAATGTGGATTAAATGCGGATAGTTATGTTCATAACATGCATTTAACTTGAATCTTCATTTGTCTTAACTTTACATTATGTCTGATTCATTGCTTGAAAATTGGGAAGCTAAGTCTAAAGAACATACTAAACTATACAAGGGATTTCTGCAGCGAACCCATAAAAATAACGTAATATACAAATTGCCTGACCTTCATGAAGAGGCTTCTCAAAAGGTGGATTGCCTTTCTTGTGCAAATTGTTGTAAAAATTATTCTCCTCGTTTCAAGACACCCGATATCAAAAGAATCAGCAAAGTTTTGGGTATGAAGGAGGGTAATTTTATTGATACGTACTTAAAAATTGATGATGAAGGTGATTACGTGCTCATAACCAAACCTTGTCCATTTTTAGGGGAAGATAATTATTGTTCAATTTATGAAGATCGTCCTTCAGATTGCAAGCGTTTTCCATATACAGATGAAGATGTGTTCATCAAAAGGCCCGCCATTACCCTTAAAAATGCATCATTTTGTCCAATCGTCTATGTTGTATTAGAAAGATTGATAGAAGTCAATAAAAGTTAATTAATACGTTATCTTTTTTATCGATGGAATTTTAATCCAGGTGAAAACTACTACGCCTACGGTCATCATGCCCCCAAAAATCACAGAAGGAATCACGCCAAGAAACTTAGCCATAAATCCACTTTCAAAGGCACCTAATTCATTGGATGACATGATGAAAATGCTATTCAAAGAAGATACCCTGCCTTTCATGTTTTCAGGTGTTTTTAATTGAAGTACAGTTGAACGTACCAAAATGCTAATGCCATCTAAAAGTCCTGATAAGAACAACGCTATTGCAGATATCCAAAACATATTAGACAACCCAAATACAATTATACAAACCCCAAACCCTGCCACACAATACATCATGATTTTGCCTTGATTTTTTTGCATTGGGATGAAGTTTATCAATACCATCATGGCTACAGCACCCAATGCTGGAGCTGATCGTAGCATACCTAGTCCAGCTGGACCAGTGTGTAAAATAACATCAGAAAAATAGGGGAGCATCGCAGTTGCTCCTCCAAAAAATACGGCAAATAAATCCAACGTTAGCACGCCTAAAATTTCTTTTGTTCTCCATACAAACCTGAAACCTTCTCGAATATTTTGCAACATTGATTCTACCAAAATCGATTTAACCGGTGGCTTGGGTTTTATCAGAAAAGCGCCAACGACTGCAAAAATCATCATGACTATCATCAGCGAAAACGTAAAGCTTATGCCAATAACGCCATATAATATGCCCGCTAATGCTGGTCCACCTACGCCTGCAACCTGCCAAGATCCGCTGTGCCAGGTGATTGCATTTGAAAGCTCTTCTTTGGGAACCAAATTACCTAACAACGCAAATGATGTTGGTCCACTAAACGCCCTTGCAATGCCTGATGCAAAAGCAATTCCATAAATTGAACCAAGTATAATGGTATTGCTCAAATGGGTTTTGGCATTGGAACTGGTGATGTATGCAAACAAAATGGTCAGGAATAAATTAGCAGCAAAACTGAAAAACAACAATTTTCTTTTGTCACTTTTATCGATGATGTATCCTGAATAAAAAGCCATAAAAAAAGCTGGAAAAAATTCAAACAATCCAATGAGTCCTATGCTAAATGGATCCTTGGTGATCTCAAAAACCTTCCAACTGATCAGTGTTGCCTGCATGGTTAATACCAAGATAAAAAAAAACCTGGCTATGATATAGGTTCTGAATTCTTTGTATTTTAAGGCTGAAAATGTTGGTTTTTTTAAAATATTACTCATTAAATTAACAACTATTTGGTATTTTTTTAATCTAACTAAGGCAATGAAATATAATGCTGGCTTTCAACATTCTCGTTTTCAATGGCATTTAATATCACTTTGAGGTGCTGTGGATTGTCAATAAAATCTGCATTGCTGGCATCAATATACAACGTTTTTATAGGTTGATGTTTTATGTATTGTGTATATGTTTGTTGAATATTGAATAAATAGTCGTTTTGTATATTTAATTCATATAATCGATTTCTTTTTTTGATGTTTTCTTGCAGCTTAGAAACAGGAGCATGCAAATAAATCAATAAATCAGGCTGTAAAATCTGTGGTTGCATCATTTCAAATAATCGCTTATATAATTGAAATTCATCTTCAGGTAAATTCACTTTTGCAAATAATAGGCACTTGGTAAACAAATAATCTGACACAGTGGTAGCATGGAATAAATCTTGTTGTACAAGCAAATCTTTTAACTGTTTGAACCTCTCTGCCATAAAAAACAATTCAACAGAAAAGGCATATTGTCCTGGATTCTCATAAAATTTTGCCAAGAATGGATTCTCTGCAAATTCTTCCAACACCAGCCTTGCGCCTAATGATTCTGCCAACATGTTGGCCAATGTTGTTTTTCCAACACCAATATTTCCTTCAATGGCAATAAACTTGTAACTCATCAATTGATTAATTTATATTAGGCATGCCCATGTTGGGTTCTATGCATGGTTAGTATATTTTATAGCCAAGAGTGTATCCTGGCAATTCTCTAAAAGTTCTTTTACACTTATTTTATGAACTGGGTCTAAATGGTTTTTCGCAATTTCAGCCAAAGGAATCAATACAAATTTTCTGACTGCAATTCTCGGATGTGGGATGATAAGGGTTTGATCAGACATTATTAAATCATTGAAATATAATATATCAATGTCTATGGTACGGGCACCATTTTTCTCATAGCGAACCCTTCCAAAAGAAACTTCAATGGCTAAAACCTGCTTCAACAAATCATGTGGATTTAATGAAGTTGATATTTTAATTACTTGATTTAGAAAGGCAGCTTGGTTGGTATTTCCCCATGCTTCTGTTTCATAAACATCCGTTTTATCCTTAACTTCCCCACATAACTCCTCAATCTTCTTAATGGATTCATTTAAAAAGTACATCCGGTCTCCTATATTACCACCTATCAACAAATAAACATCATTCATAAAGGATTTCATCAATCGCGGTAAAGTTCTTTAATTTTGTACTTTAAAACTATAAACATTGAAAAGTTTTTTCAAGTCTTTTTTTGCCGCCTTGCTTGCACTCATAACTTTCTTCTTTTTAACATTCCTTATTTTCTTCGGTATTGCTGGAGCTTTAATGAGCGATGAAAAGACAGAAATTGGCAACAACGCTGTTTTGGTGATTGATTTGTCGAAGTCTTATAGCGACCGTCAAAAAGAAGATCCTTTTGCTGAATTGACTGGAAAAACGGAAGATGTTGTTCCAGATCTTCAGACTACCATAAAATTGCTTGATAAGGCTAAAGCCGATTCTTCAATCAAAGGTATTTACCTCATATCAGCCAATAACCCCAATGGTTTTGCTACCAGCAATGAACTTAGAAACGCCTTAATTTCTTTCAAAAAATCAAAAAAATTCATCATTTCTTATGGTGATTACATCACTCAAAAAGCATATTCTGTTGCCAATGTTGCTGATAAGATTTATAGTCACCCAAAAGGTATGATTGAATGGCAGGGGATGTCTGTTGAATACATGTACTTTAAAAACTTGA
>CANLED010000127.1 GCA_947489175.1 Chitinophagaceae bacterium
TTTTCCCTTTTGTCATCCAGGGAAACGCCAAATATTTCAAAGTTGCTTTCTTTGAGGCTATTGTAGGCTTTAACCATATTGGGGTTTTCAGCACGGCATGGACCACACCAACTGGCCCAGAAATCAATGAGCACGTACTTCCCCTTAAACGATGAGAGTGAAACTGGATTTCCAGCCTGGTCATTGATTGTAAAATCAATGGCTTTACTTCCAATCTTTAAAGATTTCGCTTTTTCAATTCTTGCCTTGAGTATTGTCCCCTTTTCACTTGCTTGTAATTCTTTTGAAAGAAAGTTAAAGACAGAATCTAGCGGATCCGGATCAATGATTACTCCCCGATTTGAAACAATATCCCATGAAACAATTGATCCTGAATGAGCTTTAATAAAATTATTCTCAATAATATTAACCTTTGGATACAAAATTTTATACAATCCCCTAAGACGCATTTTTGTTGAATCATCAGTGTCGTTACTTTTTAAAAGTCCCGAAAGATTACTATAAATATTATTAATCCAAAGCAATGAATCTTGCAACTGAGCATATTGATCTTGCTCAATACCTCCCTTAACAACAGCCGAATTTACATTTTTGAATGCTTCTATTTTGGTAGTTCCCTCAGAGAGATAAAAATACAAATATTCTCTTACAGGATATTTTTCGATTGAATTTACCGCTTGGGTATAAATAGTCGCCTTGATTGTTTTGTCTAATTCCCCCTTGAAAGAAAATTTTCCATTTTTCAGGATGGCGGAATCTTTCTTCCCCCCGTGGGTAAGGAAAATTTTGAAGGCAGAGTTGGGATGTGAAATACTTCCAACTATTTGATACTTATTCTGACCACTCAAACTATTGCCTATTAAGATGAAGATATAGAAAAAGGCATTCTTTAACATAATGATGTTTATTGATTTGAAACTAAATAAACGTAGAGGTCTTGCCCATCTCTCACTCCCCCAAAATAATTGGCTTTGTTTGAATTGATTTTTGTTATGCTCTAGGAAAGTAAAAACTCCTGCAGCACTTCATAAAAAGACTCAATTAATCAATGTAGCGTTTATAATTCCGGTTTACTAATATATATTTTGCAATAGAATACCTCTTCCGGAAATCAGCTCATTGTTATGTATTGGCAAAGCATACTTTCTTGAATTTTTTTCAAGTCGATACGTTTGAACAGGTTTAGTTACATCCGGACCTGATATTGTAATTGGGTAAAATTGCTTGGTCACAATGACATCATCATTAGGGTCAGCATTATTGTTAAACCTTCTAAGATCATACCAGCGCTGTACAAATGGCATCTCTCTTCTTCTTTCCTGTAAAATTTTTGTAATCGCTTCTGCCTGGCTCGCTGCTGTCAAATTAACTGTAGCACCAGGTTTTATCCTAGCCGTACGCAAGGTATTGATAGCTGTTAATGCTCCTGATACATTTCCAGTTCTTGCTAGGCATTCTGCTCTTATCAGATACATTTCCGCAGTAGTTGGACCAGAGGGTATTCTATCTTTAAAAAAAAATACATACCCAGGTAAACCATTTGTAGGCGTATTAGAGCCAAAATAATAGCTATAATTTTCGACAATATGATACTCATAGCGTCGATCATTTACCTTATCGTATAAATTCAATAAATCCTGACTAGGCAAATAAAACCACGAACCAAAATTTTGAACACGGAAATACAAAAATTCTTTCCATCCAAACATGTCCACAAGATTGGTCTGATTGTTGTGTGTGTAAGGAAATTGGCAAGTAAATGATGGCCCACCAGTAACAGAATAGGTGAATGGGCTACCATAATACATCTCAGAAATATTATTATAATTAACAAGCTTGCTATACTCGCCTAGTGCTAAATTGGCGTATTTTAATGCTTCAGTATAATTGTTTCTATTGAGATAGTACCTCGCAGCAAAACCATTTACAGAAGCTGTGCTTGCACGCCAGTGTTGAGGACGACCTCCAACTTCTAAAGGCTTATTAATTTTTAAAGCCTCCTGGAGGTCAGATTCAATAAACTGATAAGTTGCCTCCAAAGTGGCACGTGACAAATCTTCTTCAAAACTAGTAGATTTTTTTATAGGTAATCCCATTTCTGCTTTATTGGCATCTGTATAGGGAAGACAATAAGTATTAGCCAGTTGCCAATAGGCGTATGCCCTTAAAAGATGAGCCTCAGCCTTAAGCCGCGCTTTTTCAGCATCTGTTCCGCCTGTTACTTTTCCTAAATTTACCAATACAGCATTCGCATAAAAAACATCTCTCCACTCTCCGCTACCTGATGCCCACAATGCATCTGAGTTAGCAGTAAATTTATTGAAATCAATATCCCAAAAAGCCCTGAAAATATTTGGAAGAAAAGTAAAATTTCCTCTTTTATTATCATACGTTGTTGCGTTCAACCCGTAATCATCTGTTCCCATCCAAGCTGGGTTTTCGTCGCTGTAGAGCGTACCATATTGTTCCATTAGCGCATTGAGCTGCTCTATTGTCTCTAATGGCAAAGAACTGTTTTTGCTCGCCCTTTCGTCAAGGAATTTTTGACAGGATCCCAGGCCTACAACCAAAAACACAAAAATACTTATTGCAAGAAAATTAATGTTTATAATTTTTTTCATATAAAATCAATTAATATTTTAAAAATCTAATTTTAAACCTATGGTTGTTTTAGGTCTTGGATTAAGGGTTCCAAGCGCATAAAGCGGGTCTTCCCCGTATTTATTAGAAAGAAGTACAAACAAATCGTTGCCCTGAACATAAACCCGCAAATTGTTTATCCCCCCCTTGGACAATAATTTACCTGGGAAATTATAAGTGAGATTAACCTCTTGCATCCTCAACCATGATGCACTTTCACCAAGATAAGAGAGGTTACCGTAAAACCTATCCCAAAAGAAAAATCTTGCTTCATTAGGGTTTTGTGGCATTGTAAGCACTTCATTTGATTTCTTTGCTGTAGCATCAAGAATTTCACCTACAAATTTGTTCGGCAATACTCTTCCTCCAAATTGAACCGGATAATTAAATCCACGGCGTTGGAATACATGACCAAAATTACCGGTTACAATAAAAGAAAAATTAATCCCTTTATAATCAAACCCACTTGAAAACCCCATTGTATAAGGCGCAACCATTGTACCAACATTTTCGAGATATGTTCGTCCGTCACCTGGTGTGAAAGAAGCCATATCAAATTTTACTCCATCCGGTCCTAATACTGTGGGCTGAGGAAATGGAGTTGCATTGTTAAACCCAGTATATTTATACATCCAAAGAGTATTGGCATTATATCCAACTGCGTAAGAGGAAGTATTTCTAGCAGCCAATGAAAAAGAATTATACTGTGTAAGAAACAAAGATGTAATCTCGTTTTTGTTATAAGAGAAATTAAGATTACCCCTCCAAACAAAGTTCTTTGCAATTTTTGCTGTAGTACCAATTTCAAGTTCAACTCCCTTATTCACCATTGATGCATTGTTAAGAAATTGAGAGGTACTACCATTTACTGCGGGTATTGCAACAAAAGCCAGTAAATCTTTCCCTTTTCTTTGATAGTAATTCATGCTTCCAAACAGTTTCCCTTTAAATAAAGAGTAATCAATCCCAAAATTGGTTGTTCCTGTTTTTTCCCAGCGTAAGGATGGATTACCCAGGCTTGAAAAGAAAGCGGTAAATTGATTTGTATAAATATTTGGAGTTGCACTAAGACCAAGCAATGGTACAAAAGAAGTACTCCTATCCTGGTTTCCGTTATAACCATAAGTTGCTTTAACTGTAAGTCGATCAACAAAACTTACATTAAAAAATTTCTCTTTCCATAACTGCCAGCTTAAACCAACAGACCAAAATGGATTGTATCTTAACTTTGGATCATCTGTTACAAAATTTGCACCATCGGCCCTTGCACTTCCTGACAAAATATACTTATCATCATAGGTGTACGCTAGATTCCCAAAAACAGAAAAGAAACGGTCAGTGGTATATCCAAATGAATTGGTATAACCGAAAGTTGTTGTTTGGTTTACCCAATTTCTAATGGTCAAATTGGTTGGTGGTAGGGTGCCATTTTGACTGCCATTTACAGGAGTTCCGCCAGGCCCGTTAGGGAATGTCCCCAATTGCATCGTGGCATCATTATATCCATAGGTTGTTGGCTGCCCGAAAGTCTGAACCACTCTGCTTTGCTGTTCGGTACCCGCTAAAAAATTTATTTCGTGTTTTGAACTGATTATTTTGTTAAACCTTACTAGATTTCTGAAATTCCAGGCAATCACCTGTGATCTGTTCTGATCCAATATTTCTCCCTTAGGTAAGTTAGGAATAGGCGCTGTAGTCATTGCACCAGGGATTGTTGGATTCCAAAAAGCTGCTTGGTTCACAGTAATTCTCGTTGTATAACTATTTGTATCACTAAGATTACGCAATTGTGAATTAAAATTCTCGTACTGTATACTTGATTCAATACTGAAGCCCTTCATAGGTTTAAGAACAAGACCAGCTTGAACCCTTGCATTGTATTCCCTGGTTACATTGCTGCGACTTCTTGTTTCCCGAACCAGGTTATAGCTCCAGTCCCTGTAAGGAAAAAGGTTAGTAGGGATTCCCCTACTCAAAAGAGGTGTATAATATCTTTCTGAGGTACTTGTATAACTTCCGTCTGGATTTTGTAACATTTCATATGGAGCAAGTCTTTGTATCTCTCCAAGAGTAGCGCCATTATTAGTGAACTTATTGTACTGGACCATTGTATTCAGATTAAAATCAAGCCACTTCTTGACGTTAATTGTATTCCGATAATTCAACAAAAATCTATCGTTATAGGTCTCCTTAAAATTAGACTGATTCTGCTCAAACAAGAAAGAAATAGAATTATTCATTCTTCCGGTCGAACTGAATAGGCTGAGGTTATACTGCTTTGTTACTGGATTGCTTAGCAGAAGATCTGAGATTTGTTGACTATTATTTAGTCCCTTCAGGCTATCTAAAATGAAATCTCTTCTCACTGGTGTCATAAAACCTAGTTTCGTTTCATTCAAAGCCGTCTGTCCAGGTGTCATGTTGTAACCAAATTGTGTAACAATTCCATTGTTTGCAGTTGCCCCCCATTTGTCAAATGATAGTTTTTCGTATTCTACCTGCTGTGAAGAGGATGCTAAAGGATTTGAATACTTTAAGTCTATTTTACCGCCAATGCGTGTAAATGTGCTAAACTCAACCTTTAAGGGTGTTCCTTTTTTTGCATTTTTTGTAGTTATAACTATAACACCATTCACAGCCCTGGAGCCCCAAATTGATGATGCAGCTGCGTCTTTTAAAATGGTGACAGCTTCTACATCATTTGGATTGACAGTATTATAACTTCCTTGTATCGGAAAACCATCTACTACAACCAATGGCTCCTGATTGGCATACAATGTTGATAATCCCCTTATTTGAAAAAAAGGATTTCCCTCCTCATCCATTCTTAGCGCCTGTACACCGGATACCTGACCCACAATACGTGAAGAAATATTTGTAGATGGCCTTTCCAATTGCTCTTTGCTTACTGTGCCAAAAGAACCAGTTGCCCTTTCCTTTGGAATGGTCTGATAACCTGTGGAAATAACTACTTCAGCAAGCGATCCTTCGGCTTCGGGTAAAACAATAGTTGTTGTATTGACATCACCATTTACAACTAATTCAGTAGTTTTCATACCAACATAGGAGATAACCAAAGTCTGCATTCCAGTAGATACTGTAATATTAAATTTGCCATCTGCATTGGTTTTGACACCCTGTTTACCGCCCTTCACACCAACACTTGCATTGGTGAGTGGTCGGTTATCGGGTCCAAAAACAGATCCGGTTACTTGCCTGGTTTGCTGCGCAGATGCAGTCAACAGCATTGAAATACCCAGTAAAAAAAGGATAAAACTTTTGAAAAGCAGTCTCATGGTATTCTGGCTTTAATATTAATTAGTATTTCAAAATATCTGTTAAATTACAATTTTCCATAATTTTTACACGAATACCCTTTTTTTATACACGAAAAGTAGGTTTTGGTTACTTTATTAAAAAAAGGGGGGGTAAAATCAATCAAATAATAAATAGGTATTTATTGGGAGTAATCCTTAAATTCCATTATTTGAAATCAAAATATGGACAAAAAATTCAATATTGAAGTTTTCATCAAAGCAGGATGGAAAAACTTTCTGACCTCACTTTTCATATGGTATATCGCCGTTACGGTTTATATCGTACTAGGCCTATCCACTAACGAAATTATTTCAAGTTATGTTTTCTATACCAAATACAGCTGGCCAAATTTTCTGTTGTGTTATGTGATAATTGTTTGGCTGATTCCGACGTTTTTACACAATAGAAAATACACACAACTTAT